>NZ_JACJQU010000028.1 GCF_014696825.1 Anabaena sphaerica FACHB-251
AGAAGGAGCAGGGGAGCAGGGGAGCAGGGGAGCAGGGGAGCAGGGGAGCAGGGGAGCAGAGGAGCAGGGGAGCAGGGGAGCAGGGGAGAATAACTGTCTTCTATTCCCAGTCCCTATTCCCTAGCCCCATTCCCCAGTCCCCATCACCCCATCTCCTACGGTTTCCAGCCTGCCAGTAAGTTAGGATAATTTGCTGGTTTGGGGAAGATTTGCTGGAAACCAGCTTGACGTTCTAGGGCTTTTTCTTGGCTGATGTTCCAGAGGGTTTCATAGAAGAAGAAGGAAACGCCAGCAAAATTGCGATCGCGCACTTTTTGGATTTGGGTTTTAATCTGCTGCATGGGGACTGAGCGATTTTTTAACCCGCTCAAAATGCCTATACTTACAGGTATATGTTTCCGTGCAGCTTTCACTTCTGGGTATTCTAATTCGCTGATAAATACATTCAAGTCATCACGATATATCTGCAAAACTAAGTCTTCTACTAATCCCATCCTTTCCCATTTCTGCCAGTCTGCTAAAAAGTATTCGTAAGAAAAACGTTGAGGATTAGGCGCAACGGAAACTATGCAATTCTTTTTATTAGCTTTGATAGCTGTAAAAACCCGCTTCATAAAATCGGTGATTTTGTTTGCTCTCCACCGTACCCATTCTGGATCTTTGGGATTTTTAGATGGTGCTTTACCGCGATGTTCTTTTTTGTAGAGTGCCACTGTGTAGGCATCATAGCCCAATTCTGATGGTAAGCCGAAATGGTCATCAAATTGAATCCCGTCAATGTCATAATTTTGGACGATTTCTACAATTAAATCTTGGATAAATTGCTGTACATCGGGACGAAAAGGACTCAGCCAAACCCGATCATGTGTACCTTCTTTGACAATTTTACTGCCGTTACTGCGATTGGTCAGCCATTGGGGGCGATTTTTGGCTAGGAGGGAATCCGCAGGAGCCATAAAGCCAAATTCAAACCAAGGAATGACTGTTAAGCCTTGTTTATGTCCTTCAGTAACGATTTCTTTGAGCATATCTCGTCCTTGTAATCCCGGTGTGGGATCTAGGGATTTGCCAATTACTTTAGCTGCAACTTTGCTAGGATAAAGTGTATAACCCCAGTTCCATACAGTTGGATAAACGGTATTGAAGTTTAACTCATCTAGACGTTGTAGGGATTGTTGCAAGCGACCGCGCTCAAATAAGACATCGCTATCAATATTTGTTAACCACACTCCCCTTAACTCTGATGTCTGCCCTTGAGGAATAGCAGTTTGAGCTTTTAAAGGTAACGATAGCATGACTACAGCTATCATACTCAGCATAAATACAACTGCAAATAACCCTGATTTTATCCGTTGACGCACATTTTACCTCAGAAATTCCCTGAGTAAGAGACTCAGATCACAGCCGAGATGTTGCCTTGTGGTTTAACATTCGGGAACTGCGGCAGCAATCAGCGGTTAGTAGGCGTTTTGCAATGATCAACCCCTACAACAAGCGGTCAGCAGTAATATCATTTTGGTGCATCAATTTGTAAGTAGGTTTTGTACTTCCTGGAACTTGGAATATGCTGTGTTAGTCAACTAAGAAGTTGTTGGTGGAGTCTGGGTGTAGGGAAGAGATTTCTACGCTTTTAGAAATTATCAACGGATATTTAGGTAAATAGCAGAGTTCTGCTCACCTAAGATTTGCCTCTCTCTTATATTGCTGGCTTTCCTTCACTCAGCAATTACGTATGTCTTGGTGATTATTGTTTCACATCTAGAAAGTAAAAAAATTGGCTTAAATTTTCCGGATTTGCAAAAAATTTTGAGTTTATTGTTACACGTAAATATGTAAGCACGATGAATATCAAACTCGATAAACACACTCCAGACAGCCTGGCATCTTTATTTGTCCTTCTGATGGAAGAAGGGATGACACCAAATCAAATCATGGTGGGTATTGTTCGCCTAGCGACGGATAGCAAAGAATTAGAAGGCACGATTGTATCAGCCGATTGTCTGCGTTTCCTGTTGGCGACAATGCCAGTAGATACCAGTGCGCCAGGGGTGACAGAGTTTATTTTGTCCCTAGCCAAAGAAGGTGTTAGTACCTTGATGTTGTTGGATGCTTTGGGTTTTGCCTGCTATGTTCGTGGTTTGTTCGATGCGGCAAGTGTAATCCGCTTGACTTATCAGAGATTGCAAGCCGATAAAATCATTTCCCAAATGCTACGCGATTAAAAGTTAATGATCAATAAATGTTTCTTTGACAATGCTGATGGAAAATCAAAAAATGCCCAACCAAAAAATGGATGAACTAATAAAAGATTTATATGTGTCCTGTGAGATATTTAGCCAGTTGTAGTGAAGCGGCGACAAAGTTAATGGACTGCTACAACATATAGGGGTGTTGTACAGTGCTTCATCAACAACTGGCGAGTAGGTGTAAGTTCTGAGGGTTGGCTGCAATCCGTCCCTCGGAACAATCCTTAACTGTCCCGTTCTTTTTGTTGATATTCCCATTAAAACGGTAACGAAAAAATTTTGTCTGCCAAATTGCCAAAACCTCGGATTATTTGGCTCACGGCTGAAAAACTGATTTGATTGCATAGATGGGGCGTTGAGGAGCGCCCCTCTTCCTATTTCTGCAAAGATGGGGAGATGGGGAGAAAAATTAATTCTGACTCCTGACTCCTGACTCCTGACTCCTGACTCCTGAATTTTGCTGTATAAAATAGACTCATATACTTATTTTACTGATAATTACGCCTCAAGGGTCATTATAAATAGAATTTGTTTCATTTATTCTGGCAATGTGCCTGATAAAAATAAGTGAGAGAGAAATGTTATCTAGTAAAGAAAACTACTTAAAAGCTACTCATTTAGTTAGTGAAATTAACGATAATATAGCGGAACAATTATGTGGTGGGGCTATTACTACTCCTGAAACTACAGGGGAAAATAACCTTGGCACTCTGCCCACAACAGGCAATAAAACAAGTATCCCATCTACCATAGCCTATGATGCTTTTGGTTTAACTCCCTTTTTTCCTGATTTGCCGACGACAAAATTGCCACGTTTAGGACCACTTGACCCTTCTAGCAGAACTGCTCCTACTCCCAAAAATGCTATTACCATAACCATACCGCTACCATTACCTGTTTGGAGTTGATAGGGCTAAAAACGGTTTACGGTATGGGGGTGGGAGCAATGCTAAAACCCTAGTTCATTTCTAGTTCATTGGATGGAGTTGAATCCATCTCTTTGGATTTATGAATTTATGATCAATAGTCTTTAAAATGGAGGGCTGAGGTAAATAAATATCTAAGTAAGTGAGGCGATAATTTATGTCCAAGCTAATGATTAAATCTCAGCCGCTGGTTGATTTGTCAACAGTGGAACAGCAGCTTTTCGCTGGTGGACAATCCAATCCTATGGAATTAGGTAATATGCCTAATGTTTTAGGTAATGGTTTTCCCAATGTAGCAGGTGCTAATAACCCCTTTGGAAGTACGAAAACAAGCAATACCGACGAAAAAATCCAGGCTTACAATAATAATGTTGGCACAATTCTTTACTAAACCTAGTTGCTGGTTATAACGGTGATGGGGTAATGGATATAAAAATTAATTCTTGCTCCTGAAACTCCTGAAATTCCGGTATTATATCCCCGAATTATCTAATAAATCGGGGATATTTTGGTAATTACTACGAATGTTTGCAAATAATATGTTTTTTATCATCAAAGCTAATCAAACCTTGTTCTTGGAATTGACCGAGTAAGCGTGTAATTGTGACTCTGGTAGTAGCACAAGCACTGGCCATATCTTCATGAGTGAGGCGAAAAGTGAGGCGTGTTCCTCCTGGGAATGGTTCCCC
Source organism: Anabaena sphaerica FACHB-251 (assembly GCF_014696825.1). Classification (NCBI taxonomy): domain Bacteria; kingdom Bacillati; phylum Cyanobacteriota; class Cyanophyceae; order Nostocales; family Nostocaceae; genus Anabaena; species Anabaena sphaerica. Next base: position 3,862 of record NZ_JACJQU010000028.1, read on the forward strand.
AATTTGCTGTTTTAAAAGTTCTAATAAATGGTGTAGTCTGTCTTGTACTTTTCCCTTACCAGCAATAAATAGAAAAGATTGTGTCTGTTGTAATCGCTGGTTAATTTTGGGTAACAGGATTTCATTGAGGGAGGGTACAACTGCTATTTCTGACGTGTAAATGGATACTAATTCTACATCTGCAAGGGCTGTGGCTTGGTAAATGGGTAGAGATGTCATAGTGGAACCAAAAACCATTCCTTTTGTTGCTAACCCTGTCAGCCTTTCTGCTCCTGTTTCATAAAATGTACTGAGTTTAACTAAACCCTGACGAACACACCAGATTAAGAGCGGGTTGAGGGGAATATTTTCTCCTTTAGAATATTTATGTATAGGACTATTCTCAATTAAGTCTGTGTGGTTCTGAATAGCTGTTGATTCTATTCGCTGATGTTCAGAAATTTTTCGCAGTAACCAGTGTAGGTTTGTCTCTTTCCCATGCGGCTGTGAGACAGATTGGACTGTCAAATAGGCATCAAAGTAATCATCATGACGTGGTTTTAATTGTAATAATATTTCTCGGACTTGCTCAGATTTACCTATCTGGTTAAGTGTACTGTAAAAGTGTTGGTGTTGTTCTCGTGGGATGAAATTAATTATTGGTTTACCAACTAGAAAATTTTGGGCAACGTTGAGTAACTGTGATGCAGCACGGTTGGCTTCTTTGATGATCCCTTTTTCATTCGTTACTAAATAAGCTGCTGGCGCAAACTCAAATAAATTTTGGTAATGTTGGCGTTGTGTTTCCAGTAAGTTGCGGTTTTGTAAGAGTTCTTCATTTTGTTGGTAAAGCTCCTCAGCCGCTAATTGCACCATTCTTGATGTCGTGTACAGTTCTTTAAATGCTTCAGGCAGTAGCTCCGAGGGTATCCAGGGTAATACGGTAGCAGTTTGGTATAAATCTGCTAAATGTTTGTGTAATAGTTCTGCGCGTTGGACAAATAGTTCTAGATTCACCTTTTAATTACCACTTCTATATGGCAGATATTGGTTAAAAATTCCACTACCTCTAATTTGGGAAAACTTATAGCATCTTTAATCTGCTAAGAGATGAAATGTTATTTAGATTTTAAGGGATGATTACTACTTGTAGCGTTTAGCTATATTTATTTATATGAATTTAAGTTTAAGGATAAATATAAAACTTAATATCGGAAAAGGCAAGAGGCACTCATGCAAAAGGCAAAAGTAAAACCCTTGCCATCACTGAATTTGAGCTTTCAAGAATGTCCTAACCGCCTTGTCCACTGCTATAATTAATATTGAGATTAGCGATAGTAAAGCGCCCCGTAGGAATCACCTGGTTTTTCCTGCAATTGTCCGTGATCATGTTGTTTTTGCACCTCATACCACTCATCCATACAGTATTCAGACCAACAGAAGCAATATTCATACCAGCAAAAATCGCATAAATTGGCATCTGCTATTTGCTCACTATTTGAATGGGGTGTAACGCTGTTACGAGGACAGTGGATGTAATTACTCATTGATGTTGACTCCTTTGATTTGAAGAATAATGTTTTGTATGCTAATAATAATTACTTAATGTCTAAGCAAATTTGCTCATAACGCTGTCCTGCTATTTCCCAGGTAAATTGAGTTTCCACAAGTTGTCTAGCGTTAACAGAGAGTTGATGTCTGAGTTGTGGCTGTTCAAAAAGTTGAGAAATAGCAGCTATATATTCTGCGGGTTGGTTGGCTCTTAATGCTCGTATTGGTGTGTTTATACCATCTATAGATAGTCCTTCTAAACCGCGATCGCTCCCCACCACTGGAATACCTGCGGCCATCGCTTCTAGGGTTTTATTTTTGATGCCAAAACCTGTCCGCATTGGTACAACACATACAGTAGATTTATGTAGATATTCTGCCATTGATGGTACACGACCAGTTACATTAATTCCGGGTTTTTGCCCAAGTGCTAAAACTTGCTGTGCTGGACCAGAACCGACTATATGAAAAGTTGTATCAGGGTAAATTTTTTGGATTTCTGGTAATACTTCATTGCTGAAAAAACAGACGGCATCAATATTAGCTAAATTATCCATTGCCCCAATAAAAATTATCCGATTCCCCCCCAGATCTGTAGGACGGTTGGGAAAGGTAACTAAATCCACACCATTAGGAATAACTGCAATTTCAGCGTTTTTGTTAAACTGTTGCAGTTGTTGTTTATCTTCTGCTGTAGTAACTACAATATTTGTGAACTTAGAACAGTAATTTTGTTCATAGCGGCGTAACAAAGGCAAATTGATTTTGTCTCTTAATTGATTTTCTGATGTGCCTGTTGCTAATTGATTAAAACAAGTACCATACACAGAACTATGCACATTGACTATAGTTCTTACTTGCTTTTTAAATTTAGGACTTATGTAAATTTCGTTGACGCTATGTTCACAGGTAATGACATCACATTTACCAGCCTTGACAAAGTTATCAATCCATGATTGCATTTCTACTGAGTAGCGGTTAAGGACGCTTGGGGGTGTCCCTGTAAATAAAAATTTACCTAATCGCTGGATTTTTTTGGGTATTCCTGCTGATGTTCCCCGATCTGAGGGACGATCAAAAACAACTAAGTTATCTACGCAATCTCGTAAACCTGCTATTTCCGCATCTGTGACATCGGACTCACGTTGAGCTACCAGGGTAATGTTATGATTTTGACTAAGATACTTGAGTAAATTAAACGTCCTGACTTGGGTTCCTCCCCTGGTTGGTGGATAGGGAAAAGTTGAAGACAGCATAAGGATTTTCATAAATCTGATAACTTTAGGGTAAAAATTGCTTACTTTGTATATAGACTAGATTTACCAAAATATAATAGCACTATGTTCCTTTAGACACTGTAAATAATAATAATTTATACTTTAAGTTTTGTTATTTGCCCAAGATGATCAGTAAAATTACAGTTTAGCAATCCTCGTTTAAAAAGTTCATTTCCATTAGCAAATTTTTTGGATTATGCCTAAAGTTAGTGTTTGTATTCCCACTTATAACCGAGCAAATTTACTTCCTTATGCTGTTAATAGTGTATTATCTCAAACTTACACCGATTTTGAAATAATCATTTGTGATGATGGTTCTACAGATAATACTGCGGAAATTGTAAATCAATGGGATGATCCACGGATTCGCTATATCAGACAACCTGTTAATGGTGGCCGTAGTCGGAATATGCGTTCTGGTTTTGAAGCTGCTTGCGGGAGTTATTTTATTAAATTTGATGATGATGATGCTATTACTTGTGAATTTTTAGAGAAAACTGTGGCGGTTTTAGATGCAGAAAAGAGTGTAGATTTTGTTTGTACAAATCATTGGATTATTAATCAAAATAATGAAAGAATTGAATCTGCTACTTTGGAAAATTCGCGGAAATGGGGAAAGGATAAGCTGAACAAAGGGGTAATTCCTGATTTAGTTCGAGAAACTTTTATCAACCAAAGTTTACAAGTTGGTTCTACTTTATTTCGTCGAGATTGTTTATTAGAAGTGGATTTTATGCGTCCACAAGCTGACGGATGCGAGGATTTTGATTTGCTGGTTCGGTTGGCTATTGCTGGTAAACAAGGGTATTTTTTGACTGAGTTTTTGATGGAATATCGGTTTCATGGTGGACAGACAAGTTTAAAACAAAATCTGCATTTTTTGAAGGCTAAGGTGTTTTGTATTGATAGTTATAAGTTTGATGATGTAGAGTTGGAAAAATTGCGATCGCACAAATTAGCAGTTACTCAGCAAGTATGGGGTTTAAGATTGATTGAAAACGGTGATTCGGTGGAAGGAAGAAAACTTTTACAAGCATCAAGTCAGGTTTTGGGAAGTGATAAGAAAATCATGCTTGGTTTGATGATGTCTTATTTACCTATCGGTTTACGGAAGTTGGCTTTAGAGGTTTTTCGTCGGGTGCGTCCCAAGGATTATACTGAGCAGGTAAGGGAAGCAACATGATGATTTAGTTTTTTACTCTCGTTCCCAGTCTCAGACTGGGAATGTTATGATAGAGGCTCTGCCTCTACTTTACTATGAAGGCAGAGCCTTCTAAAATTCATTCCCATACAGAGTATGGGAACGAGAGAAAGGATAATTATATATGACAAAGCTAACTATCTAACTATCTTCGGATTTTTCTAAAGCACTGATAATGTCATTCTTATTCATTTTTGTAGTTACTATTATTCCCTGTTTCTTGGCCATTTCTTTTAATTGAACTTTTGTTAACGTGGATAAGCTGGATTTAGTTTTATTCTTTTTAATTACACTATCCTCTACAATTGCTTTGATAGATTCAGTCAGTTGCTGTATTGTAGAATCATCAATTTTTATTGCTTGATTTTTTTGTAATTCTAGTTTTTTAATAGACGTATCAAGTTGTTCAACCTTGCGAAAAATAACCTCTATCTCTTTGAGAAATTTACTAATTTTTTCAATATGTTTTGTTAAATATGCTATTTGGGAATACAACTCATTAATTTGTTTTTCTTCAATTTGTTTATCTGACTGCTTTTTATCTGTATTGGATGGGAATACTTCAGGAATATTGTTATTGATATCCATTAACTGCTGCATTTCTTCTTTAGCAGCAACAGCTTGTTCATCAGTCATATCAAAGACCCAAACCCAAAGTTTTTCAATATCCAATTCTTTTGCTACAAGACACCAGTCTGCACCATAAACTACTTCAAATTCTTCATCTTCACTGTATGCTTCAGTACGTCTTACAATTAAAGGAATTAAGTTACTCTTATGTTGAATCAAAGAATCTTCTATTATTTGCAACCTGTCTGAACTAATATTCTTTTGTTCGTTCACTGGTATTGCTATTTGACAAGTATATACTTGTCCATGACTAATAGCTTGAAGTCCCAAAATTTCCCGAATGCGTGCGCGACGTTCTGAAATGTCCATTGATGCTTAATTCCTTGTAGTCACTTGAGTTAAATACTGAGCTAAATTTATATATCTTTCCACAACTTTTTGAGCAGCCTCTTTTTCTTGATATGTAAGTTTATTATCAAATTCACTTTGATATAGTGGATATCCTTTATCTTGACAAATAGAAACAATATTTAATCTAGGAATCCATGTATCTTCAGGAAAAAGTTCTACTTTACTACTCCCTCCACTTTTTTCTAAGATTTCAAAAAGTCTTTTTACCATAGATTTATTATAATTTGAAGATTTCTGATCGTACATACTTACGGCTATTCCTAGTATTGGGAGAGGTTCATCTTTTAATTGTTCTACCTTATTAGTTCGATCTAGTACATATTCTAATGCTCTAATAGCGTATGCAGATAGTTGAGTAGGAATAAGAATTGCTGAAGATGCCATTAATGATATACTATTGACTTTACCAAAAGAAGGTGGTGGATCAATTAGTACGTAATCGTAGTCGTGTTTTTTCAGTTTTTTTGCTAGTAAGCGATCACTATCTACTGTTTGGTGAAGAGTAGGTTCCATTCCACTCAAGCGAATATGTGATGGTACTAAATCTAATTGAACATCTCCCCAAAATGTTTTAATAATAGTATCTTCTAATTTAGTTTTGGGTTCAATGAGTAAATGAGTAATGTCTTTTTTACCTTGCTGTTCAACATCTTCTAGAGGATCAATACCTAATCCCATTGTCAAATTAGCTTGAGCATCAATATCAATTAATAATACCCGCTTACCTAATTTATTCAAGGCCGCAGCAAGGTTAATAGTTGTTGTAGTTTTGCCTACTCCACCTTTGTTATTAAACACAGTAATAATCATTGCTTTTTGTTCTTCTCTGATATTGACAGTATTGATATTTTCTTCATGAATTTCTTTGAAATCCGAAGTAGCACTTTTAGGATTATTAAATAGATTTAACATATCTTGTTGCTCCAATGTTTGTGAAATTAAGTTGAGAAAATTTATTTTAATATTTTGTTGATTTTTATATAAAATTAACGAAAAATTAACATAAGTTTTTTTGGCTAGTATTTTGTGAAATAAATGATATTTTTGGATAAGAGTGGTTTGTGAAAATTCAACTATTGTAATAATTTTCTGACCATAGTTACAAAGAAGCCGAAAATCATAACCATTAGTTAAAAGTCCTAAAATAGCACCAGTTTGGCGCATATAATTATTTATTTGCCAAACACTGTGAGCAATTTTCTTATTAGGTGCTTTGACTTCAATAATTAAATAAGCAGGTTTAATTAAAGCTAGGTCTGGTGTGCCTACCATAAAATCAAGTTTAGATTGTAAAATCACAACTTGAGATTGCCAATCTTCATTACTGTAACCGAGAAGAAGTAATAAGGGAATTATAACTTTTTGCTCTACATCAGATTCGTTACTTACTGGTGTAATTGCTTGCAAAATATTTTTGATCTTGGACGCATAGTTAGAACTCATGATATGGTAGATATCTTTGTAAATTATAATTAAAACAATTATACAAAACGTAATTAAAAGTATATTGAAGTATTGTATAACAAAAAACAATGTGGAAAATACTTAAAAGTGAAAAAATTACCAACTAAAAGTTAGTATTAATCTTTACTTGCGTATGTGTTATATATAAGTATAAATAGAATCAAACTTTTATATCGTAACCGTATAAACGAGAAAAGATAGCTAAAATCACATTTTCGCATCTCCCAAAAGACTAAATTAGCCAAAGTTGAAATCTATTAGATAATATGTACGCTACCTTGATGGGAATGCGTCAGCAGAGGAAATCAAAATGGGATATGTAATTGCAACTGCAAACATGAAAGGTGGTGTGGGCAAAACAACCCTCACCGTTAACTTGGCTACTTGTTTAGCGAAAAATCACGGAAAAAAGGTACTTGTTCTCGATTTAGATAGTCAAATTAGTGCCACACTTAGCTTAATGTCGCCGGTGGAGTTTGCTAAACGTCGCAAACAAAGAAAGACATTTAGGTATTTGATAGATGAAGTTATTAACCCAGAACCTAATCCGCAATTCACAATTCATGATATCATTCAATCTCAATTATGCAATCTTCCGGGTTTGGATTTATTGCCAGGAGATATCGACTTATATGATGAATTTGTCGTTTCAGAAATGCTGCATAATCAATCTGTAGCTTTGGGTGAACAAGATTTTGAAACGATTTGGAATCGCTTTGAAAGAGTGCTGATTAGGGATATTTTAAAATCAGTGCGTGATGAATATGATTTTATTCTTTTAGATTGCGCTCCTGGTTATAATCTCATGACTCGTAGTGCTTTGGCAACTAGCGATTTTTATCTGCTTCCTGCTAAACCAGAACCTTTATCTGTGGTGGGAATTCAATTATTAGAAAGACGCATTGCTAAGTTGAAAGATAGTCATGAACATGAAGCAAAAATCAATATCAAAATGTTAGGAATTGTCTTTAGTATGTGCAATACTAATTTGCTGACTGGCAGATATTATAAACAAGTAATGCACCGAGTTGTGGAAGATTTTGGTGTAGAAAGTATTTTTCAGTCGCAAATTCCTGTTGATGTAAATGTAGCGAAAGCTGTTGATAGTTTTATGCCGGTAACATTAATGAGTCCGGGTTCTGCTGGTGCTAAGTCATTTATGCAGTTAACTCAGGAATTGTTGCAGAAGTTGTAATTTAAGTAACTTGGCACAATTAAATATAAAACCTCTCTCCAAACCTCTCCCCTACCAGGAGAGAGGCTTTGACTCCCCCTTCCCTAGCAGGGAAGGGGGTTGGGGGGTTAGGTTTATATTATATTTTTTAAAGCCCACTTACTTACCAAGTGAGAGACGTTGCATAAAACGTCTCTACATTCGTTAATTGTGCTTCCTTAAGTGAACCGTCTTGAGATATTAGGTTTTTTTGCAAAACTAACTACAGACGACAAAGTTACAAAATTAGTTGCATTTTTTAGGTTATTTACTACTTTAGATAGATTAATTGGCTAGATTTACGTAAATTCATGATTGACAGCGAAACATTATTAGTGAGACTAACATCTATCTATTCAGAAATCTTTTGAAGTAAAACCATGAAAACTGCAATCATCGCTTCTTTAACTTTACTAAGTTTGACAGCACCTACCTTAGCTGCTACCACAGAACAGTATCAATACAAAGGTCAAAATGCTTACGCTTCTTTTTATCAGTATGACGAATGTAGTTCAAGCTATGTAGATGTTTATGCTTTTGATAGCATCAGCAAAACAGCACCTGGTTCTCCTACATCCCAAAAAGAGGCTTATCTTTACTATTCCAACTATAACTACTGTACGGGGGCAGGTACTTCTGGTTATGGAACTCTGAAAAACCCAACTTTTACTAGCAGCAATAATCTACAATCTGCAACTTTAAGTGGTACTTTTGCCATTACTGATTCTACTGGAAATACAAAAAATGCAGATGTATCTCTAAATTGGACAGGTGCAGGTGATACTTTCCGTGGTAACTACCAAAGTCATTTCCAAGGACCAGGCTATTTTTCTAAATCTCGAAATGTCGGTTCTTATCGTGATGCTAAGGTTACTGGTAATGTGACTGTCGATGGTAAAAACTTAATTACCAATCTTACCAGCTATGGTAGTTTAAGTTCTTCTAATAGTGGTTCTTTGTCTATTACCAGGAAATAATAACCCAAGTTGCTAGTTATCAACGTTAGTGATGGAAGGGTTTAGGGGAGAAAAAATTTAAAATTCAACATTATTCAAAATAATGTGGAGATGTTTGATGAAATGTCTCTACATTATTAATTGATTACCCAATTTCTCTTAAATCTAAAACAAATCCTGGTAAAATATCTTCACCACTTAATGTTTGTGGTTTATCTACATCATGAATGATGATGTTTGGTTGCATTTTTAGCACCATTGGTAAGGTTTCTGTAACTACGGGTGTTTGTGTATTCATAGTTTTGATTTTCATACTATGTATAATTGGAAAAACTGACTTTTTTGTAAGGGTTTAGCAGTGCTAAGACTCTAAAAATATTGAGAGATCAGATCCCCGACTTCTTTTTTGATATTATCAGTAAATTATCAATTAATTGTAGAAGTCGGGGATCTTAAAACCCCTATTGATTTTAAAATTCCCCAGCTAAAGCGGGAATACACCTTTCACACAGTAAAGGATGTTCTTCAGATTCACCAACATGGGTAGAATAGTTCCAACAGCGATCGCATTTTTGACCATCTGCATTTACTATTCCAATTGTCCAATCTTCTGTGGTTGCTGTATATTTCAACTCAGAAATTTTTGCAGCATCATCGACAATTTCCACCTGGGAATTCAGCAATAAATATCGCAGTTCATCAATACCATTACCCATCACAGGATTGAAACCTTGGATAGCTTCACGTAACTGTTTGTGGGGAATATGCAGTAATACCTTTGCTTCCAAAGATGAACCAATCATTTTTTCCATCCGCGCTTGTTCCATCACCTTATTAACATCGGTGCGGAGTGAACGCAGAGTATTCCAAAATTCTGCTTCTAATTCGTCTTTTTCCCATTCATCACTAACCTTAATCCAACCAGCTTCAAACACTGATTTATAGGATGTTTTGTAGGGGATAAATTGCCAGATATCTTCAGCAGTATGACACAAAACAGGTGCGATCGCTCTGGCTAAATTCTCTAAAGCAATTTGCAAAACTGTTTGACAACTACGACGACGGAAGGCATCAGCAGAACTGATATATAATCTATCTTTCGCAACGTCCAAATAGAAATTCGACAAATCCACAACACAGAAATTCTGCACAGTTTGGAAAAAGCGGAAAAACTGGAAACTATCAAAAGCTGCCGTTACCTCATTAAACACCTCACGAATGCGGTGTAACATATACTTATCTAATTCTGGTAAATCATCAAAAGCGACTGCATCTTTTTGAGGATCAAAATCATGCAAACTACCCAACAAAAACCGTGCAGTATTGCGGATTTTATTTCGCACATCAGCTAATTGTTTAATGATGTTACTTCCTACGCGCTGATCACCAGAATAATCAACCGAAGACACCCACAAACGCAACACATCCGCGCCATAGGGAGGTTCTTTTTTCTGATCTTTTCCACCATTAATGATCACATTTGGATCAATCACATTTCCCTCGGATTTACTCATTTTCCGGCCTTGTTCATCCAAGGTGAAACCATGAGTTAATACTGTTTTATAAGGTGCAATTCCATTGACAGCAACGCTAGTTAATAAAGAAGATTGAAACCATCCTCGATGTTGATCAGAACCTTCCAAATATATATCAGCAGGATAAGTTAATTCTGGTCTTTGCTTCGCTACTGCTGCCCAAGAGGAACCAGAATCAAACCAGACATCCATTGTATCTGTACCTCGGCGGTAAGTATTGCCATTATGGCGGTATTGTTCCGGTAACAACTCCGCCACAGACAACTCCCACCAAGCATCAGAACCCTTTTCGGCAAAAATAGCTTGAACGTGGTTAATCGTGTCCGCATTTAGCAAAACTTCCCCAGTCGCTTCATCATAAAACACCGGAATCGGCACACCCCAAGAACGTTGACGGGAAATGCACCAATCAGAACGTTCTGCAACCATCGGTGTAATGCGGTTTTCACCTTGAGCGGGAATCCAACGCACAGATGAGATCGCCTTTAAAGCATCTTCCCGGAAACCTGCCACAGAAGCAAACCATTGTTCAGTAGCGCGGAAAATCGTCGGTTTTTTCGTTCTCCAATCATAAGGATACTTGTGAGGATAAGCTTCCTCCTTCAACAGAGAACCAGCTTCATTCAAAGCGTCAATAATCGCTTGATTACCATCACTCAAAACATTCAAGCCAGCAAACTTACCAGCCTCATCCGTAAAATTACCGCTATCATCCACAGGAGCAAGAATTGGTAAACCGTAACGCTGACCAACAATGTAGTCCTCTTGACCATGACCAGGAGCAGTATGTACCAACCCAGTCCCCGACTCAGTAGTGATATAATCACCACCAACCACCACCGGACTTTCACGGTCAAACAGCGGATGACGGTAAGTGCTGTGTTCCAAATTCTGACCTGAAAAAGTCGCCTTCACAGTCAACTCAACATCCAAAACCGCAGCCAACCGTTCCACCAACTCAGCCGCAACAATCAGATACTTGCATCCTCTCTGCGCGACGGACACTTTGCTCAAGTCGGGAGACCCGCCCACGCAAGTGTCCTCCTCTGCGTCTCTGCGTGAAACCTCCACAACCGCATATTCCAACGCACCATTCACAGCCACAGCCAAATTACCGGGAATAGTCCAAGGAGTAGTAGTCCACACAGCCACGCCCAAATCAGGCAAGAACGGCTCTAAAACCGATTTTAGATTTTCCGCAACCTTAATCACCGGAAAAGCAGCGTAAATACTGCGAGAAACGTGGCCTTCAGGATATTCTAACTCAGCTTCTGCTAAAGCGGTTTTAGAACTAGGACTCCAATGCACCGGCTTTAAACCGCGATAAATATAACCTTTGAGGAACATCTCCCCAAAAACGCCAATTTGCGCGGCTTCGTATTCTGGTTTGAGGGTTAAATAAGGATTTTCCCAATCACCCCAAATCCCATAGCGTTTAAATCCTTCCCGCTGTTCATCTACGGTTTTTAGTGCAAACTCTTGCGCTTTTTGTCGCAATTGCAAAGGTGTGAGATTTTGCCGTTCTGCTTGCTTCATATTTTGCAGAACTTTCAACTCAATGGGCAATCCGTGACAATCCCATCCAGGAACGTAACGAATTTTACGACCTTGCAAGAGTTGGTAGCGGTTAATAATATCTTTGAGAATCTTATTTAAGGCATGACCAATATGCAACTGGCCGTTAGCATAGGGGGGACCATCGTGCAGTATAAATAATTCGCCGGGGTTTTCTTCAGATAAGCGAGAATAAATGTTGTTTTCTTCCCAGAATTTTTGGATTTCGGGTTCGCGCTTGATTGCGTTTGCCCGCATATCGAAGTTAGTCTTGGGTAAGTTGACGGTATCTTTGTATTGTCCGGGTTCAGTCACAGTTTCATGCCTAAGATATGTTTGCAGTTATTTGATCAATTATAGGTCGTAGGTTGGGTTGAGCAACGAAACCCAACAGCAGTTATGGGTATTTTGGGGTTAATGTTGGGTTTCACTTCGTTCTACCCAACCTACGGAAATTTTTTAATCAATATATGATACAGTTTTATCTGTAAATAGTAGATATTAACCCTTATCCTTATGGAATATCAATCTTATTCTATTAGACAACTTCTAGATTTAGTAAGCAATGGAAGCATTAGAATTCCAGCCTTCCAGCGTGGTTTTGTATGGGATATGGATAGGGTGGCATATTTAATGGACAGCATTTATAAAAGATACCCATTTGGTTCTTTACTATTTTGGAGAACAAAATCTAAACTTGCAACTGAAAGAAAACTTGGAGCTTTTGATCTTCCAAACCCAAAAGAAGATTACCCTATAGATTATGTTCTAGATGGCCAGCAAAGACTTACATCTATTTTCTCTGTGTTTCAGACAGAGTTAAACCCAACACAAGAAAATGACTGGACTGGGATATATTTTGATTTGGACGCAGAAGAAGATGCTCAAGAAAGTCAATTTTACGCATTACGTGATGAGGAAGTTATAGCGGGAAAACATTTTTCTCTTAGTGTATTATTTGATTCTGTAAAATACAGAGATGCTACAGAGAAATTTACTAAAGAACAAATTAGACGATTAGATACACTACAAGAGAAATTCAAAGAAGTATCTATTCCTGCACAAATTTTAAAAACAGAAGATAGAGCTATTGTTGCTATTGTTTTTGAGCGAGTTAATCGTCTTGGAATGAAACTTGATACCCTTCAATTACTCTCAGCATGGACATGGAATGAAGATTTTGATTTATTAGAAAAATTCAGAAATTTGAAAGAAGAACTAGAAGAGTTTGGTTTTTCTGAAGTAGGGGAAGATTGTGATTTAATATTAAGATGTACAGCAGCTATTCTCAAAAATCAAACCACTCCAGAAAGTTTATTGGAATTGAGTGGACAAGAAATAAGAGCAGCTTTTCCAAAAGTTAGGAATGGTATTTTCGGCGCAATTGATTTTATGAGAAAACAACTAAAAATTACTACTCTAAAAAATCTCCCATATCCTAGCCTTATAATTCCTCTATCTGCTTTTTTTGCAGAACCTGATGGAAAAGAAGTTTCGTATAATTTCAAAGTTAATAATCAATTAAATAAATGGTTTTGGAGGTCTTGCTTTACCAATAGATATAGTATTCAAACTAGAAAATTTATTATAAGTGATATTAAAGAAGTTATCAAACTAAAAAATGGTGAAGATAGCAGTTTTGGAGAAATTGAGTGTGAAATTGATAAAGATTTTTTTATAAATAACCGATTTCGTTTCGATAACATTAACACTAAAACCTTTGTTTTATTGCTTGCTAATAATGATCCCAAGTCTTTTATATCAGGACAAGATATTGACCTCGATAAAGTTTTACAAAAATATAATAGAACAGAATTTCATCATATTTACCCAAAGGCATATCTAAAATCAAAATTTGAGGATAGTTTTATTAACTGTTTAGCTAATTTCTGTTTTTTAAATAGTTCAGAAAATAAAAAAATATCAGCAAAAAAACCATCAGAATATGTGAAAATGATGCCAAAAGGAAAATCATTAGAATATATCTTAGACAGTGCTTTATGCCCTTCAAATACCTTTGAAGATAATTTCAATGCTTTCATAAATGAAAGAGTAGAGTTACTTTTTGCTTTTGCAAAAAAATTAATACAAGATGAAAATATTGAACAATTAACACTATTCTAAACATCATCAATAAATGTAGGTTGGGTTGAGGAACGAAACCCAACACCACCAATCGGTATTATATAATAATTAATGTTGGGTTTCACTTCGTTCTATCCAACCTACTCGTTGCCAATATCATCATCAAAAATAATTTCCTCACCCGCACCCCACATCATGTCATACAAACCTTGACGCACAGCCCGATGAAAACTGGAATATTCCCAATCTTTTGGTGCTGTTACTAAACCATGTTTTACCGGATTATAATGAATATATTCAACGTGATTTTGAAAATCTATTTCATCTCTAATTAAATGTTCCCAAAAACGATATTGCCATATTGCACGTTGTTTTTTCTTTTTTCTAGATGCAGATATATTTTCTGGTGATATAGTTTCACATTTACGACTAAAATAACTTTTAATTAAACGCCAACGGGTAGAAAAATCTTGATCATTTTCTGGTAATGTCCAAATACAGTGGAGATGATCAGGTAAAATAACAACAGCATCTATAATAAATGGATGTTTTTGCATTACATAACCAAAAGCATCTCTTAATAAAGAAACATTTTTTGGTAAACATAATATTTTTTGTCTTTTCTCTGTCACTACTGTAAAAAAGTATGTTCCTCCTTCCACTTTGGCGCGGCGATATTCCATACTATAAATATCCTGTGATTAAAGTTGTTTTTTATAATCTTGATTTTACCCCGTAGGTTGGGTTGACGCAAGGAAATCCAACACCACCAATTGAGATATTATAATCAATGTTGGGTTTCGTTCCTCAACCCAACCTACAAATATTGGAGGTTATAAAAAATGAGTAAAAGTACACCCCAATTACTAGATGTAGTAGCACTCACAGTTGAGCTACCTGAATATAACTTATTGCGTGGTCAAGTTGGTACAATAGTTGAATTATTAACCTATGGTGCTGCATTTAAAGTAGAATTTAGCGATAGTAATGGACAAACATATCAATCTTTTGGTTTACGTCCAGAACAAATAATGGTTTTACATTTTGAGACAAAAGCACGTACTTTAGTAGATGCTCAATATGAAATCACTCATCGTCAAATTATGGAACAGATGAAGGTAGATAATTTAGATGAGATGGAATCTGATGATAATATTTTAGCTGCTGCTTTGAAACTTACGAGTTAGTTAAGTTTTGCCAAGGTTAAAATAAATAGAGATGACCTTCAATAAAAATATGGTCGCCTTTAGCCATAGCCTAATAATCTAAATGATTGATTACTCATTATTCTCAATCCTTTGATGCTGTCACCAAACCATGTTTCACGGAATTATATAGAAGCTAAACCCGCCAGAGTGGGGAGAAAAATGGCGGGTCTTTCGATGAGTCTCAATGCAGCAGTACCACAAAGCAAAAATCCTAAACCTTAACTGGCAGCTTAGTTTCTGTAGCCTGGTAAGGATTGTTTTTGTTAACAGGTTGTGGACCCAAAAAAGCTTCTTTACCTGTAATCAATCGAGAGCGACGATTACGAGTGATATAATTCCATGCCCACTGAATAACCACTACTAATTTAGTGTCAAACTCAATTAAGAAGTAGATGTGAATTACTAGCCAAAATACCCAAGCCAGGAAACCTGTAAGTTTGATGAAACCTAAATCTACAACAGCTAAATTCTGCCCAATCATTGCCAAACTACCTACATCGGTATAATGAAATTCTGGTAAAGTATGACCTTGAAGTCGTAGTTGAATTAGTCCACCTACATACTCTCCTTGTTGTTTAGCTACAGGTGCAACACCAGGTAAGGGTTTACCATTTTGATGGGAGAAGTTGGCTAGATCTCCAAGTACAAAAATATTTTTATACCCCTTGATGGTCAAGTTTGGTTCTACAATTACTCTGCCAGAGAAATCGCACTCTACACCTGTACGTTCTGCTAGAACTTTCCCTAAAGTCGAACCTTGAACACCTGCTGCCCACAAAATAGTTTTTGAGGCAATTTCTGTCACTTCATCGCCTTTCTTGAAAGTAACAATATCATTTTCAATATTTGTTACCCTGGTTTGAGTATTGATAATTACACCTAACTTTTGCAAAGATGTTTCTGCTGCTGCCGATAACTCTGGTGCAATGTGTGGGAGGATGCGATCGCCCCCTTGTAATAGTAAAATTTTCGCTTCTGAGGTGTCAATGTTGCGGAAATCTTCTTTGAGAGTTTGGTATGCCAATTCTGCGATCGCACCCGCTAATTCTACACCGGTCGGACCACCGCCCACAATCACAAACGTCAAGAAAGCACGGCGTGTTTCGGGATCAGTTTCTTGCTCTGCCAATTCAAATGCCGAAAATATCCGCCGACGCATTTCTATGGCATCTTCTACAGTTTTCAAACCGGGAGCAAATTCTTTCCAGTTATCCTTACCAAAATAGGAATGGTTAGCACCTGTGGCGACAATTAGTGTATCATAAGGTACTACTTGATCACCCAAAATTACTTTTTGCGCTTTTGGATCAATATCACTGACTTCTCCCAACAACACTTTTGTATTCTTACTTTTGCTGAATACAGAGCGCAATGGTGCAGAAATATCAGCAGGTGATAGCGTACCTGTGGCAACTTGATATAAAAGTGGCTGAAATAAGTGAAAGTTACGTTTATCAATCAGAGTAACATTTACATTTGCGTTAGCCAGAGCCTTTGCTGTATACAGTCCACCAAAGCCACCACCAACGATAACAACCTCATGTGATGGCTTTTTATCAAGTGCAACTACCATAAGAAATATTTCCTTTTGTTAAGAGGGGTGTAATGTTTCTTAACAAATATGTAACAAAATTATAATATGTTTTGCCGTTTATTTAGAACACTTGAAAAAATAATAAAAGTAGCCAAAGTTACTAATCAGTTATTATTAAAAGGTAACAAGGAGAAGAGGCAGAACAAGTTGGACTAATAAACTCAGTTGTATGTGGGGTTTCGTTCCTAGACCCAACACTATTGGTATTTTACGGTTAATGTTGGATGCAATTAGTTAAGCTCAAGCAAAAGCATTAGCATAATTTTTTAATGTTTCTCCAAGATTGTTTATTTAATAGTAAAATCACTCCACAGAAACTTATGACACTAGCCCTCAACATTTATCCTCTCAGATTTCTCTAATTAGTTTACAGCTTAAAAAACTGATGAATAAAAAAATATTTTTTTTATTAGTAGCTTTTGCATTAGGGTTAACAATATATTTTTTAACTCATCTCCAGATTCAACTATCCCAAAAACCTATTAAAGTTGGGATTCTTCATTCTCTAACTGGCACAATGGCAATTAGTGAGAAATCTGTCGTAGATGCTACCTTACTTGCTATTGAAGAAATAAATGAAAAAGGCGGGATTCTAGGCAGAAAAATTCAACCAATTATTGTTGATGGTGAATCTGACTGGAATACATTTGCCAAACAAGCTGAAAATCTGATTACTCAAAAACAAGTAGTGACAGTTTTTGGCTGTTGGACTTCTGCTAGTCGTAAAACCGTAAAGCCTATATTTGAAAAGTATAATCATCTTCTGATTTATCCTGTTCAGTATGAAGGATTAGAAGAATCACCAAATATTGTTTATACAGGTGCAGCACCAAACCAACAAATTATTCCCGCCGTCAAGTGGTCTTTTGATAATTTAGGGAAACGATTTTTCTTGGTCGGTTCTGATTATATTTTTCCGCGTACAGCCAACGCCATCATCAAAGATCAAGTAACCGCCTTACAAGGAGAAATTCTAGGGGAAGAATATATACTTTTGGGTAGTAATAAAGTAGAAAAGGTCATCAAAAAAATTTTACAAACTCAACCAAACGTTATTTTAAATACAATTAATGGTGATAGTAATATCGCCTTTTTTAAAGCTTTGAGAAAAGCCGGAATTAGCTCTGATATAATACCTACTATTTCCTTTAGTATTGCTGAAGAAGAATTAAAATCATTACCCAATAAAGATGTGGTAGGTGATTATGCAGTTTGGAATTATTTTCAAAATATTAATAATATTAAAAATCTTGAATTTATTCAAAACTTTAAAAAAAAGTATGGAGAAAATAGAGTTACATCTGACCCCATTGAAGCTGGATATTTTGGAGTTTATTTGTGGGCGCAAGCAGTTAAAGACGCTGGAACAGATGAAGTAAATACAATTCGGGAATATATCAAAGACCAAAGTTTTAAAGCACCGGGAGGAGTTGTATATATAGATGCTAATAACCAACATACATGGAAAACAGTCAGGGTTGGGAAAATTCAGTCAGACGGACAATTTAAAATTGTCTGGAATTCAGGTAAACCAATTCGTCCGGTACCTTATCCTATCTCCCGTTCTAAAGCTGACTGGGAACTATTTATAAAAAGTCTTTATCAAGGCTGGAATCAAAATTGGTCTAATCCTCATACTGATTAAATACCTAACTTTGGAGGTAAAGGATTTGAAAAATAAAAAACTTGTTAATAAACTACTATTGTGGTTTTTATTAATTGCCTTAGTACCCCTGAGTATAGTTACCTCTATACAATATTACATGGCCCGTAATTCTTTAATAAAAGAAGTTAATAATAATTTAATTTCTATTGCCGATAGTAAAGCAAAATTTTTAGATTTTTATATTCACGAAAAACAAAAAAATGCGGAAAATCTCGCCCAAATACCAAATATAATTGAAGCCACAGAGAAATATCAAAAAGCTTTTAACGAAAATGGAATTGATGCCAGACAATATCAGCAAATAGACCAAAAATATCGCCAGTTTATTACTAATTACTTAGATATATTTGGTTATTCTGATATCTTGTTAATCTCTCAAGCTGGAAATACGATTTTTTCTATAAATAACGCTAAAGAAATAGGAAAAAACTACTACAAAGGAACTTATAAAAATTCTGAAGTAGCCAAAGTATTTGACCGTGCCAAAACATTAATGCAAGTAGAAATATCCAATTTTACTTATTATACATCTAATAATGAACCCACTGCTTTTATTGCTGCCCCTATCTTTAAAAAGAATCTAATTATTGGTGTATTAGTACTGCAACTGAATAATCAAGAATTTAATAAAGTAGTCAATGACTATACTGGCTTAGGTAAAAGTGGTGAGACAATTGTCGGTTCATTAGTTGATGAATGCATAATTTTTACTGCTCCTACTAGACATGACCAAAAAGCAGCTTTTCAAAGATATATCAATATTAGGAACAATCAATCACACCCACTCAACCAAGCGAATCAGGGTATTAAAGGAAATAATATCACAATTGATTACCGGGGTCAAGAAACTATTGCTGCCTGGAGATATTTACCTTCTTTAAATGCGGGACTTTTGGTAAAAATGGATGTAGCCGAAGTCTTTAAACCCTTAAAAACCCTCAAAAATATTGTTATTATTTTAGGAATTATTACACTCTTGTTAGTTACATTGGCAGCTATCATAGTTGCCAAATCTATTTCTCAGCCAGTTATTGAACTTACCAAAGTAGTTCAAGAATTTGCTCAAGGAAATTTCAATAAACAAGCATCAGTTCTTAGTGATGATGAAATTGGTCAACTAGAACTGTCATTTAATCGCATGGCTGCACAACTAGAAGCCTCTTTTGAAACTATTCAAGAACGGGAACAGCAACTAACTACCGCCAAAAAGCAACTAGAAACAGTTTTAGCAGAAGTGCAGCAGGAGGCACATCAACTAGCGGCTCAATTGATTCAAAGTGAAAAGATGTCTAGTTTGGGACAGCTAGTAGCGGGTGTAGCACACGAAATCAACAACCCAATTAACTTTATCTATGGTAATCTCACTCCTGCCAATGAATACATTGAAGATTTACTCAAGTTGTTACAACTTTATCAACAGCACTATCCTCACCCAGTCCCAGAAATTCAAGAGCAAGCAGAAGAAATAGATATTAATTTCTTAATGGCAGACCTGCCTAAGCTGCTAAATTCAATGGGAATTGGTGCTAAAAGAATAACAGAAATTGTGCGATCGCTGCGAAACTTTTCTCGCTTGGATGAGGCGGAAATGAAAGCAGTAAATATCCATGAAGGTATTGATAGTACACTCATGATTTTAGAAAATCGTCTCAAAGCTACATCTGATCGTCCAGCCATTGAGGTGATTAAGAAATACACTGAGTTACCACTAGTAGAGTGTTACACAGGACAACTTAATCAAGTATTTATGAATATTCTTGCCAATGCGATTGATGCTTTAGAAGACAGAAAAATCAAAAACTTTGTCGGTTTAGATAAACTACAGATTTATATTTACACAGAATTGACTCATGATAAACAAGTAATTATTCGTATTATCGATAACGGTGTTGGTATCCCAGAAAAATTGAAAAAGCTATTGTTCGATCCTTTTTTTACTACTAAACCCATAGGGAAAGGGACGGGTTTAGGTTTATCTATTAGTTATAAAATTATTACTCAACAACATCAGGGAAAATTGCAGTGTATTTCTTCCCCTGGAAAGGGTACAGAATTTATGATTACCATTCCCTTGTATCAAGATATTAAACCTCGTCCAAGTTGAGGTCAAAAGGGAACAGGGAACAGGGAACAGGGAACAGGGAAGAGTATAGGATTTAGGAACAAAACCCGATTAAGAAAAAACTATGGGTTTCAAAGTAGACGTGGTTTAAATAGGAAAACTAACAGGAACTGGAAACCGGATGATTTTCCTACATCCCCAGTTCCCAGTTCCTAACGCTCAGTTTCTGGACTTGGCGGGAATTCTTCCGGTGGTGCTTCTGCTGGGGGAGCAAGTACCGCATCTGGTGCAACTTCCTCAACAGGAATCGGGGGTTTTTGCTCAGTTTCCTCTTGCGCTTGTGCTACTAACTCAGGAGTTGGCGGATTTGGGGGTATTGCTTCTGGTACAGTTTCGGTTTTGGCTTCAGTTTCACTCTCTGGGGAAACAGTTTCCGTCTCAGCTATAACTTCCTCACTCCCACTCCCTGCTTGCGGGGAGGGGGTTAAGGGGTGGGGTTCTCCCGTCTCAGGTGCGGGAACAGTTACCGCTTCATCTGGTAGTGTTGCTGTTTCACTCGGTTGTTCTGGAACAGGAGTAGTGTGATCAATAATTTCCACAACAGGTTTTTGTGGGGGTGCGGCAGGCTTTTTGCTCACAGTCTGCTGTACCTTGCCTTTAACACCACTGAAGACATTAGCAACAAAGGCTGGTATTTGTCCCAGCTTTTCCTGTAAAGAAAACTTAGATACCTGTTCTTGTATACTAATTTTAACTAGCTCAGGACTGGGAATAGGCGTTTGTTGTACCTCTGGTGTGAGTTGGCGACGGAGAGAAAGAGTTTGCCAACCAAACCAAACCAAAAGCGCCACACTAGCTACGTGACCTAGTAACAGACCCCCAGTAATCCGGGGTGCAAAAATCCATAATACCAAAGCGTAAAACAGCCCTACACCACTCCAGATAAAGTCATTCTTGCGGTGGATTTCCGGGAAAAAGAAAGCTGCTAAGTAAATGGCTAAACTTCCAAGTCCGACTACTAACGCTAGGAGATAGGCCAGCATTTTTTCAAACTCCTTACTGTTTTATTTGTGCCACTATTTCCATTTTGCAAATTTTGTCACTGAATTGTTGACTTAGATACAAATAAAAACTAATTATTGGTGTTAGTTGTGATTTTTTGTCGTTTACATCAACTCTTAATATCTTCTTTAGGAGTGAAGCTAAAATCTCGGTTTACCCTTAAAGAGAAAGGATCTGCAAGAGTTAGCCAAACCCAAGAAAAGATTTGAACTATGACACTACAAAGCTTTGGTGTGATTGGATTAGCCGTTATGGGCGAGAATATCGCTCTAAACGTTGAGCGCAATGGCTTCCCAATTGCAGTTTACAACCGTTCTCGCGAGAAAACCGATGCCTTCATGGCGCAACGCGCTGGAGGACGGAATGTGGTTGCAGCCTTTACCTTAGAAGAATTCGTTGCTGCACTAGAACGTCCCCGCAAAATTCTAGTGATGGTACAAGCTGGTAAGCCTGTTGATGCGGTAATTCAACAGCTTAAGCCTTTGCTACAAGAGGGTGACATCATTATTGATGGTGGTAACTCTTGGTTTGAAGATACCGAAAGACGGACTCAGGAATTAGAACCCACCGGTTTACGCTACATCGGTATGGGTGTGAGTGGTGGTGAAGAAGGTGCGCTGAATGGTCCTTCTCTCATGCCTGGTGGTACAAAAAGTTCCTATGAGTACCTATCCCCCATTTTCAACAAAATCGCTGCTCAAGTTGATGATGGTCCTTGTGTAACTTACATTGGTCCCGGTGGTTCTGGACACTATGTAAAAATGGTTCACAACGGCATTGAGTACGGCGATATGCAGTTAATTGCAGAAGCTTACGATTTGCTGAAAAATGTGGCTGGTTTAAGTGCTGCACAGCTACATGAAGTGTTTAGTGAGTGGAATACAACTGACGAACTCAATTCATTTTTGATTGAGATTACAGCGAATATTTTCCCCTACGTTGACCCAGAAACCAAGAAGCCCTTGGTTGATTTAATTGTTGACGCTGCGGGACAAAAAGGTACTGGTCGTTGGACTGTACAAACTGCTTTGGAATTAGGCGTTGCTATTCCTACAATTACTGCGGCTGTTAATTCCCGGATTCTCTCTTCGATTAGAGATGAACGGATTGCTGCTTCTAAGCAAATTACTGGCCCATCTGCTAAGTATACCGGAGATATCAAGGCTTTTGTGAACATGGTGCGTGATGCGCTCTACTGTTCCAAAATTTGTTCTTATGCTCAAGGTATGGCGTTGTTATCTACAGCTTCTAAAACCTACAATTGGGATCTAAATCTGGGTGAAATGGCTCGGATTTGGAAGGGTGGTTGTATTATTCGCGCTGGTTTCTTGAATAAGATTAAGAAGGCATTTGACGAAAATCCAGCATTACCTAACTTGTTGTTAGCACCTGAATTTAAGCAAACAATTCTGGATAGACAAGCAGCTTGGCGGGAAGTTATTGTGACTGCTGCTAAGTTGGGTATTCCTGTTCCTGCTTTTAGTGCTTCTCTCGATTATTTCGACAGCTACCGTCGGGAACGTTTACCTCAAAACTTGACTCAAGCACAACGCGACTACTTCGGCGCGCACACCTACAAGCGTACTGATAAAGAAGGAACTTTCCACACTGAATGGGTTCCTATTGCTGAAGCTAAGAAGTAAGACACTTCTAGTTAAGGTTTACAATTAATTCTTGCTGTTAATTTCGGCAAGATTGCCTGTAGGGGCGGGGTTTTCCCGCCCTTAATTGTAAGAATTAAAGACTTTAAATTTAGTTAGTAAAGATAAAGAGATTTAGATGCAATTCACAGAAAACGAATTTAGGGATTATTTATTTAACAACCACAAAGAAAATATTTCTGATTTAATTGTTGGGCGCAGAAATCCTGTTACTTGGAAGAGTAACGAATTTCCACCATTACGATTTTTATTACAAAAATTAGCGGAACAAAGAATCAACGAATTACTAGATGATCTGGAATCATTAGTAATTACTGCAAGGGAGTTGCCACTTGGAAAATTAGGTGACTCAACAACAAGATTAGACCTTTTTGGTAGTTCCGAACGTAATGGCATAACAATCATTGAATTGAAAAAATCAAAGCAAACTGAGCGCCAAGCTTTTACTGAGCTTCTTGCATATGCTAATCATTTTTGTTCAATATTTCCAGGGCTTAAAGAAAGCTCAATTACTTCAATATTGATAGCTCCGATGGAAACACGAACGGTCAGAGATGCCTTTGTTCAAGAACTAGTTGCAAACAATAAAAGTCTTGTTGCACTAATACCAAAAGATGATAATGGCAAAATAACCTTATCTGTTTACTATCCAGACGAATCATATTATCAATGGTTTGAAAATAATCTGCTCGATGACAGGTCAATGTTAACTGTAGTAATTGCCTTTCCAATAATTGAAGGATGGATAGATAATGATACTCAGAGTGAAAATAAAACAATACCTGATTATTCAAAGGCTGCACTAAATACAATATCGAATGCAATCTCACATAGGCTAGAGTCTGAAGGCTTTCATGCACTTGTATATGCTTCTCAAAAATGGGGGGAGATTGGCCAGTTGTTTCCTTATCCCAATACAATATGTGTAGCAGCAATTAATCCTTTTTCATCATTTCGTACTGCCACTTATGAAGATACTGTTTACGGTGAATCAGCACAAGGTAGGCTATCTGAAATACAATCCATATATAATCAAATAAGCGATGATGAACGAAAATTTTGGTTTGAAAGTATGGAGTTAAGCTTTCATAATCGCCTTACAATATCCGTTAAAGAAGAATTCCAACTTTGCTTTAAGAATAAAAATGGCTCAAGTTTGCATAGTGAAATTTCTCGGCCAGATTGGTACGAATTCAAGACCAATATTATTGATTCAGTATGTACTCATAAACTAGATATATATTTAACTGGATTGCTGAGGTTAATATATGTGACTTATATTAGTCATATATATGACAGCAAAGAAAATTGTATATTTTACCATGATGATTTACCCAAATACTCCTATGATACGCTGAGGAAATTCTTACCAGTTTGGGAAATATTACGAGTTCTTGGACTTGGAGAAGAGCAAGCCTAACAATGCGATGCACTGGAAGTTTTTGCACTTTGTTGTTATATTTATACAATGTATAATAATTCTATAACTGTGTTATTGATACTGCAAGCGATCACACTTATCGCTTTTTGGAAATGAGTGGAAGAGCGATAATATTGGCTAGAATAGTCAACTAGTGATCGCCCTTAGCTGATTGAAATACGTTAAGATAGAGAATGTATTGTGGTGTTTAATGATAGTAAAATATGACAAATCAAGAGTTTTTAGGTGAATTTTTATCTCTGCCTACTGAAGCCCAAAATCAAGTAATCAACCTGATTGCCTATTTGAAACAAAAGTACACATACACTGAATCTCTCTCTGTGTCACCGGATGTTGATTTAAACAACGATGGGTTTATCGGAATGTGGCAGAATCGTCAAGACTTAGGTAGTGCTAATTGGGTACGAAATCTGCGAGAAACCGAGTGGTCAAAAACCCATGACTAATTCAACAATTATAGATACCGACATAATCATTGATGTTGGTCGGGGTATTTCTGAAGCAGTTAATTGTTTACAAAGTCTAAAATCAAGTTCTAGATTGTCAATTAGCATAGTTACTCAAATGGAACTAATTGTTGGCTGCGCTAACAAGGTAGAGTTGCAGACCCTAGAAAAGTTTCTTCAGCAGTTTGATGTAATTAGGATTGACTAGCCTATTTCAGACAAAGCAGTTGATTTATTACGATTATATCGGCTAATACCATTTTTATATGAAGCTGCACAGAATGATTCTTGAATTGACAAGGTTTTCAGCCTCCTAATTATATGCAGCTTCACATTAGATTGGTATAAGTCACGGATTACTAATTGCCGACGGTTTGATAGCAGCTACAGCAATAATATATAATTACCCTTTTATCAGCAAAAACCAGCGAGATTATAGATTTATTCAAAATTTGAATCTATTGCCCTATCCGTAGTGCAAATAAGTTAGCGATCGCTTTTTTATATGAGATAATTTCTATGATGTGTAATAATTTTATAACTCAGTTATTGCTACTGCAAGCGATCGCCTCCAAATGGGCAAAAATTGACCGCAAAATTTACAACAAAGCTGATTGTTCAAAGGACAGTATAAAGTAGCAATATAAAAAATGTATCAAAAGGTGGAGATAAAGTGAAAATATTCTATCTTTAATTGGATATAGCTTCTGTCTTTAGGGACATTAAACAATGCTGAAAAAGATTAATTCTATAATTTCCAAAAATACTGAAATTTTTCAACAAATAAGCGATTATCAAGCCGCTTATGTTAGTGGGGGTATTGAGATACCTATACCTTCTGATGTTGGTGAGCTAACACCTGATATTCCTAATCTTTCTAATCTTTCGGTTGATCTGCTTAATTCTGTTCCTACTACTTTTCCACTTGATGTGAGTTCTCTTGGAGTTCCCGTAACTGTTTAAATTTTGAGCCAGCATTAATTTTAGCAACTTACAAAATTTTCAAAAAAGTAAACCATCTCACTTGTGTTGATGGTTTATTTTACTTGGTAGTTTTTAGTTCAGTTAAGGATAACTGTAGATTGGGTTGTAGCTTGCTTTCCGTCTCCAAAAAATGTTGGGTTTTAGTTTTAAACTACATAAATTTTTCCTGATAAATACACTAGCTATCAGCATTCAGCATTCAGCTTTTTAACGGTTACGCTAAAAACTTTATAAAGAAAAGCATGAGGATGCAAACCAGGATGAAAATAATCATCCATTACCCAAAAACTTAGCCTTCATTTCCTCCAAATCTTTATCTACAGCATCCTTCTGAGGAGGATTATTAGTAGAAACAGATGGTTGTGGGGTCACATTTTGCGGTTGCACTTTACCACCTGTAAACTGGGTTTTTAATTCCAGTAATTCCTTCTCTAATTGACTAGGAGTTTGAGGAACAACAGCAGGTGGAGAAGTAGGAAGATTTTGTTTAACAGGTTGACTAATAATTGTGGGTGGGATAACTGCGGGAGATTGAATATTTAAATCTTTAATAACTGCATCAGTTGTTTGATAACGCCGACTAGGTATAGTTTCTACCATTTTGTCAATAATATTACCCAAATCGTTACTAATGGGATTTTGCAAATATTGTCGCCACACCCAAGCCGCATTATGGGTATCATAACTATCAAAAGGCGATCGCCCCGTTAACAGATTAATACAAGTTACCCCTAAACTATAAAGATCACTGGCAAAAATTGCCCTTCCGCGCATTTGTTCTGGTGCAACATATTCAGGACTACCAATACTTGTACCTGTGCGGTTTAAAGCCTCACCTGCGGTAGATTTCGCCGCACCAAAATCAACTATAACCAGTTTATTATCACTACCCCGACGAATAATATTTTCTGGTTTAATATCTCTGTGAATTACTTGTTTAGTATGACAAAATTGCAACACCGTTAATAAATCCTTCAGTAATTGCCGAATTTGAATTTCATTAAAAGCGCCTCTGTTTGCTAATTCTTGAGCCAAATTTAACCCATTAATAAATTCTTGAACTAAATACTGTCTGTCATCTTGAGTACAATAAGCCAACAGTGCAGGAATTTGCGGATGTTGTCCCAACTCATCTAACTGTACCGCTTCCTGGTTAAATAACTCTATCGCTTTTTGTACCGTATTTGTACCTTGAGCTTGGGGATAAAATTGCTTAATTACACAGGGAGGTTTTGAGGGTTTATCCTCATCCACCGCTAAAAAAGTTCTACCAAAACCACCTTGTCCAATGGGTTTGGTAGCGCGGTAACGTTCTTTTAAAAGTAGCTTTGTACCGCAAGTCAGGCAAAACTTGACATCATCAGGGTTTTCCGGTTTGGAACAATGGGGATTAAGACAGTAACTCATAAAGGCAATCGCGCTCACTTATACTTATTGTGCCTTGTGCTTTGCTAGATGGTAATTGTTAAGATTATTAAAGAAAGGCATAGTTTAACAAAATAGTATCAACAAGCTGGACTTTGATAATTATGAAAAATCAATTTTCTTGGACTCAACAATGGTATCCTATTAGTCCCATCAGCTATTTAGATCCTGCTGAACCCACTCCTGTCAACCTGCTGGGTAAAAAGCTGGTAATTTGGCGAGATAAAAACGAAAACTGGGTAGTGATGGATGATGCTTGTCCTCATAAGTTAGCGCGTCTATCGCTGGGAAAAATCAATGCAGATGGAACCTTGATGTGTAGACATCATGGTTGGTGTTTTAACAGTGAGGGAAAATGTACGAAAATTCCCATGTTAGCAGGTAGTGAAGCAGAAGAAACAGCTTGTAAAAGTGAGCGATCGCAAGTTACCACCTATCCCACAAAAGTAGCACAAAATTTACTTTGGGTATGGCCTGATCATAGTTTAACAGCATTTGCCGATTGTACATCTAAACAACCAGCCACCATCCCAGAAACAGAACTTGATATTCATGCCACAGACTGGTATATGTTTGAAGCACCAGTCGGTTATACAGTATCAGTTGAAAGTAGTTTTGACCCTTCCCATGCTCAATTTTTACACGAAGGAATTGGGAGTTTTTCACCAGAAAAAACTGTACCTATCCAGCAGTTTGAAAATATAGGAGAAATCACAGGGCAAGGAGGTTTTACCCTCAAACATAGCGGCTATAATCTTTCAAATAAAGATATGGAAGCTACGCGGAAATTTACACCACCTTCTGCCAATACGACTATATATAAATATGCTAACGGCAAAAGTAACCTATTTCAATTATACTTTGTGCCAACAAAACCAGGTTATTGTCGGTACATCGTCAAGTTTCTAACTGGTGTTAATTCTACTTCTAAGAATCCGTTTTTTAATCTGCTTCCCCAATATTTTCAAACCGGATTACAACATATATCCGGTTACAAACTTGGTGATCAAGATTTAGCCATGATGCACTCTCAAGAAACCCTTGAATCATCAATACAAAAACCTTGGACAAAAGCTTATTTTATGCCAGCTAAATCTGATGTAGGTGTTGTTACCTTTAGGAAATGGTTAGATGAATTTGCCGGAGGTAGTCCCGCTTGGTCAGGAGATATAAAAACCAGTTTTCAAGAATTAGATGAGCAGCAATTATTCGACAGATGGCACAGGCATACAAAACATTGTCCTAGTTGTCGTAGTTCATTAATGTTGATAGAAAAATTGCAAAGAATTTGTAACATCAGCACCGTCGTTTTTGCAGTATTAACATTACTATTAATTATCATCAGTGTACCTGTACAATTAGCAGTGATATCTACAATTATTGCTGTTGTTAGTTCCTTAGCATTTTATCTATTAGATGATTTGAAACATCGTTTTTTAAGCAGTGTTCCCAAACGGGGTATACCTTGGGTAAAGCTGTATAAAAATCAGGTAAAAATTGGGTAATCTTAGATAAGATGTCAGGGTAAGATTTATACAATTTATATATCTTACCCTGGTAATATTATTGAATCAAAATTTTATACTACCAAAACTTAAACAAGTTTTTATATTAACTTGATATTATCTTTATTTTTGCAAATTTTTTCTATGTTAAGCTGACCTGCATTACTAGAAACAAAGTACCAAAATTCTTGGAGGTAATATCTTCAAGGTAAAAAGTAAGTTTATGCAATTGCTAGGTGACTTGAACTACAAGATAATTTTCCCTGGCCATTGACATCTCAAACCGCATCTACTCTAGTTTTTTGGTACTCAGACAGGGTCATTTTCACTTGTGGGCAACGATGTCAAGATAGCTACTGCTGATCAAGTTTAAAATACATAATCAACATTTTAGTAAAATACCTTGACTGATTTAGTAGCCGAAATATCAAAATCCAATTCACTTCTTCAAAAATATTGAGGGTTATTCACCGATGGTTCTTACTCTGAGAAAAACAATTCGTGATATTGTATTTAGTAATCGTCAATTAGCAAAATTGTACTACTCAGTGAGCTTGAGTCAACCTGTTTTACCACACTGGGTTGGTAATGATTACTACCGCACAAAATCATCATGGCAATTGCAACCTCACCTGTGTCCATGTGATTTGGAATTGATAGAATATTTGCAAAAGTATAATATTCAAGATCAGACTGTATTTCATTTTGGTACCGGCGCTCATCACATTTTAGGATTAGAAAATCAGAAGCTAGAAAAACCCAATGAAATTATTGGTATTACTGCTTCTATTCCGGAACATGAAGAATATGTTCGTATCTGTCGTCAAAATCGCCAATTGGCTAAATTTTACAAGGTGCTGTGTACAGACATATACACTCTAACGGATCGTTCTCTACCGATGTTAGATGTGGCTGCACTCTTTCATATTGGTGAATTTTATATGGCTGAAGACGCTCCCTTTGTTCATCATAATGATGAATCACTGGTTGATTTATTTCTCAGTAAATTGAATCCTCACGGGAAAATACTGTTCTATACACAGTCTGTAGGTTATGCTAAAGCTGAAGAAATCATAGAATCATTTACAGCCCAAGGGAAAATTTATCTGGTTGAAAAATACAAGAGTCTTTTGGTTTATGCTAAGAAAAACTAAGTTGAATCAAGCAGTGATATCAATTTAGGATAGGTAATATTTAGATCCCCCCAACCTACTTTTTAAGGGGGGCTAATACCAATTCTCCGTAATAATGTTGATTCAAGCGTTTTTAATAGAAACAAAAGTTTATCCCAGTAAACGCTTTAATCTTTTGTAGACATCATCATCATTGCGCTTCCCAACTAAAATCACTTCCACTAAATCTTGTTCAGGGAAGAACCTATAAACAATTCGATATTCACCACTATCAACTCGATAGAAACCCTGATAACCAGATAGCTGTTCACTATCTGCTGGTAAAGGATTAACATTCAAAGCCAAGACTTTTTTTGCAATCTGCGCTGCTATCTTAGGCTGCAAACCGTTCAGAAAATCGAGAACAGTGGCTAAACCATCAAGCCTCGCCATTAGCTAAATGCTCTAGTGCAGATGTAAAAGCCTCTGTACCAACCATTTGCGATTGACTCAGAGCAGTTTCAGCAGCTTGACCTAAAACCATATCTTCTAATTCATTCAGCCGATGAATTAATTGTTGATAGCTTTGGGCTGAGATAATTACATGGCTAGGCCGTGATTGTTTGGTTAGTAACACTGGCTCAGTAGCGGCTTTATCAAAAACCTCTCCGTGTTTATTGCGAGCATCTGTGAGAGTGTAGGTCTGCATAGCAATTTTGACTAATTTAGACATTTTGACTATATTTATTTTAGCAGATGCGATCGCATAACTATAGTCAGTGTAGAGATGCAAGTATTATTTCATCACTAGACCTCTCCGGAAATATGGTAGAGACGTTCCGCCGGAACGTCTCTACAAGGGTTTCAAACCACGCACATTTAATTACCGGAGATGTCTAATGGGCTGCTAACTTTAATTTATCCAACATTTATTTTTACAATCATTTTCCCAGATTCTACCTTCGTTAAAGCATGATGGTTCAATCTGCGATACTGAATATTTTTTTACTTTTATAAGAGAAGTACCTCACTTGAATGGGAATTGCTATAAATCTAAAACACACCCACCTTATCTACCTTTTCCCAAGGCAATTCTATATCACTTCTACCCACATGACCATAAGCAGCAAGCTGACGATAAAAACCACCTTTAGTTAACGAAGGTAAAAATCTTAAATCAAATTTCTTGATAATTCCTGCTAATCGAAAATCAAAATGTTTCTCTAAAATTGCTGTAATTTCCTCATCAGAAATCTTCCCAGTTCCAAAAGTTTCTACCTGCACACTCACAGGTCGAGAAAGTCCGATAGAATAACTTAATTGTACTTCGCATTCATCAGCTAATTTAGCAGCAACGACATTTTTAGCAGCATATCTGGCAGCATAAGCACCAACTCTATCTATTCTAATGGGGTCTTTACCACTTAACGCCGAACCGCTATGTTTAGAATATTCACCATAGGTATCAATAGCATTTTTCCTACCTGTTAAACCTGCATGAGTAGTTGGTCCACCAATAATAAATCTGCCATCAGGATTAATAAATATTCTAGTTTTGGCATCAGGTTTGATTTTTTCATTCTCAAAAACAGGAGAAATCACAGTTTCACGAATATCATCACGCAATTGTTGTAAATCAGGTTGTGCAGGTTGATTTTGACTAGCAATAACTGTAATACTGTGAATTCTATAAGGTCTACGATTTTTATATTCAACACCTACCTGAGTTTTACCATCTGGAGTCAGATAAGGGAGGATTTTTTGCTTTCTCACTGCACTAATCTGTCTAGCTAATTTATGTGCTAACCAAATTGGTAAAGGCATAAAGTTATAAGTTTGATTGCAAGCAAACCCAAAAACCGTAGCTTGATTAGTGACAGTAATTTTCTCTATTTCCGCATCAGATAAATTTTTCTCATCAAATAAATGATATTCATCAGGAGGTAATTCTGTTAAGCTAGTTAAAATACTACAATTTTTACCATTAAATTCCGTTTGTTGATAACCAACCTGTTCAATTACCTGTCGTGCTATATTAGTAAAATCTACATTTCCACTTGGTTGAAATCTAGCAGCAATAAAAACAATTCCTGTCGAAACTGCACATTCTGTAATAATTCTAGAGTATGGGTCTTGTTGTAAAAACCTGTCGATAATAGCATCACTTATCTGATCACAAAGCTTATCAGGATGCCCTTCCGTCACAGATTCCGAAGTAAACATAAAATCTTTTTTCATAAAAAAAACCTCTCTTTTCTCTGCGTTCTCTGCGCCTCTGCGGTTCGTTACTATCATGATTTAATTTATTTTTTTACTCCCTTCATTAACCAACAAAGGCAACAAAGCACCACTAGCAATTACAGCAGTATCGACCATATTCAATGGTGCAATCTTCAACAAAGTCCGTAACTGTGGCACAGTTAAAGCTAAAAGTTGAATACCAAAAGAACCAACCACAGCAGTATTTAAATAAGGATTAGATGGTAGTTTTTCTTTACTAAAAATACTGTGTTTTTCAGAACGACTGCTAATAGTATGTAGTAATTGCCCTGATGTTAAAGTCATAAAAGCTAAGGTACTAGCTTTAGGACTAATTCCATATTTAAAAATCCCGTAACCATAAGCAGCTAAGGTACTAACAGATATGGCAGCAGACTCAAACACAATTCTGCCAAAATCGGTATTTTTAATAATTGGTTCGTTAGGGTTACGAGGTGGTTGATTTAATACGTCTGGTTCTGGTGCTTCCATAGCTAAAGAAAGTCCAGGGAAAATATCAGTTACTAAGTTCAACCAGAGAAGTTGAATTGCGTTTAAAGGTTCACCAATACCGACTGCGGTAGCGGTTGTCATCACCATAATTTCACTGAGATTTGTAGCTAGGAGAAAATGCACAGATTTTCTGATATTGTTGTAAATTGTTCTGCCCCGACTAACAGCAATCATCATTGTTTCTAATCTGTCATCTTCTAACACAATATCAGCAACTTCACGGGCAACATCTGTACCTTCTTTACCCATTGCTACACCGACTTGGGCGGCTTTTAATGCAGGTGCGTCGTTAATACCATCACCAGTCATAGAAACAACTTTGCCCGATGTCTGCAATGCTTGGACAATTTGCAGCTTATTACTAGGACTAATGCGGGCAAAAACGTCTACTTTGTCGCTGAGTGCTGCTAATGCTTCCGGGGTGAGATTATTGAGGTTATTAGAGTCGAGAATTTCTAATTGGGTATGTCGATTTAATTCTAACTCTTTTGCGATCGCATAAGCTGTAGGAGTTTGATCACCAGTAATCATTACCGTATCAATTCCCGCTTGATGGAAGTTTGCAATTAATTCTTTTGCACCTTTTCTAATCGGATCTGCCATCCCCACCAAACCCAACCAAATTAAATCTGACTCATAATTATTACTATGATCACCTTCCTCAATATAACTATACGCTATACCCAAAACTCGCAGTGCTTTTCCTGCCAAGCGATCATTTTCTATTTCCATTTTTTGCCTATCTTCTGCTGTCAAAGGTACAACTTGCCCGTTTTTCAGCCACCGATGACAAACTTGCAACACTTCTGCAGGATTTCCTTTAACTGCAACCATTTGGTGACAATTGTGAGTTGAGTGAATTGTACTCATCAGGTTACGATTTTCTGAACGCAAATTAGTTTGCAGCAAGGGATATTTTTCTTTCAATGCTATGACATCTACACCCGCACTAATCGCTGTGTAAATCAAGGCATTTTCTGTGGCTGAACCTGTAACTAAATAATCATCAACATCATTCTCTTTACTAACTTCACTTTCATTACAAAGAACCGTCACATGAATTAATTTTAATAGTTCATTATAGGTGTAAGGGTTAATAGTTTCTTCCTCAGCAATAAATTCACCATCAGTTACTTGAATATGTTTACTGTCGGTGACGATTTCTACCACTGACATTTTGTTTTCTGTGAGTGTCCCGGTTTTATCTAAGCAAATAGTCTGCACAGAACCCAACGCTTCTACTGCATTTAAACTGCGGACAAGGACATTATTTTTTCGCATATCACGAATGCCTAAAGCTAGGGTAGTAGTGGCAATTGTTGGTAAACCTTCGGGAACTGCTGCCACTGCTAAAGATATAGAAGATTGCAAAATTTGCAATAAATTATATCCTCGTAACAATCCCAAACCAAACACTAAACCACATAATCCCATGCCAATGAGAACTAGTTGACTACCCACTTGATCTAATTGTTTAGCAAGGGGAGTTTGGGTTGTTTTCGCTTCACTTACTAATTCCTGAATCTTCCCCATTTCAGTAAATTTGCCTGTAGCAACTACCGCTGCTATTCCCTGTCCATTAATAACTAAAGTGCCTTTATAAATCATATTGATGCGATCAGCTAAAGGCACATCTTCACCATTTAATGATGTGGTAATTTTAGTGACGGGTACACTTTCTCCAGTTAAAGCAGATTCATCAAGACTTAAATTATCAGCTGCAATAATTCTGGCATCAGCGGCAATATAGCTACCAGGTTTAAGAACTAAAATATCTCCTAATATTACATTTTCTGTAGGTATTTCTTGTAAGTTACTATCTCTAATTACCCAAGTAGTTTTTTCTGAGCGATTTTTCAGGGAATTAATAATGCGTTCTGACTGACTTTCTGTAACATATCCAATAGCAGCATTTAATCCCACTACACCCAAAATTACTACAGCATCAATAACTCCCCCGGTGAAAATAGAAATTCCTGCCGCTACACCTAATAAAGCAACTGGCAAGGATTTAAACTGCTCAATTAACATACTTATTTCAGAGCGTGTTACTGTTGCTGATAACAGATTTTTACCATATTTATTTAGGTTCTTAGTAGCAGTTTCACTAGATAATCCGGAGATATTTGAAGTATTTAATGATTGCAGAACATTATCCGCTGTCATTAAATGCCAGTTGTTGGTTTTTTGCTCCTGCTTGGGTGCAATTAATTTATTTCTTTTGGTAAGCTTTGCTAAACTTTTAATTTCATGATTAAATCCCACCTTATCTTTATAATCTGATAAAGCTCTATCAATAAAATATGCAATTTTTCTATGGCTAATATCCGGCTGAAAAATAACCAGAATATTGCTGGTTAATACATTAGCAGACACATAAGTTATTTCTGGGTAATTGGCAAGCGATCGCTCCAAAAATGTTTTTAAGGACTGCGAATGGTAAAGTTCCTTGATTTTATATCTACCTCTCCCTTTGACACTGCTGTGTATTATTTGAATCACTACTTTGTTGCTCCTGAAATTCCATAGAAACAGTATTAATTGATAAATTCGTTAATTGAGTTTCATCCTCAAAATTCAGTCTGGTAAAAATATCAAAAGCATACCAAGCCAATATATACCAAGGTATTTCTTCGAGTTGTAATCCTTTTCTTAGCAATTGTTGCAGCGAAAGTAAACCAACTCCTAGAGGTAATATCACTCGTAAATCAGCAACTCCATTTGTCATTCTCCCCACATCTGCATTGATATCAGACATTACATTTATCAAATCTTTTGCGGCTTCTGACTTTCCATTTATAGAATACTTGGGATAAGTTCTAGATTTAAAACTTTCTGGTTTCTCCTTTCTAGCGTCTGCGGTTGCTTTTTCCAAATTTATAGCCATCTCTGCGACCGCATCCTTAACCCTTTCAGATAAAAGAATACCATCTCTAATAGTATTTTGGACTACTGGTTCTTTCATGGCTGATGCAATAGGTAAAATCACAGGTGAGAAAACTATTGCTGTCAAACCTTCAAAAATTGTGTCGAATGTAGATGACATTTTTAAATCTCCATTGTTAGCACGTTATGTAGTCAATCAATATCCAACTGTAGTTAAATCACTAGCTATTTCCATCCTACTAAAGTAACAGAACTATTGGTGATTGATTAACAAGATGAAAACCATTTTTTCTCTAAACGTATTTCTTTAGTTATACACTAACCAGCTTAATCACCAAGACGAAAATTACACCTATAGACTCATGTAATAGAAACCTAAACACCTTAATACTAAGACAATGACCATTACTTAATTAAAAAAATAGCTAAATGGCAAATTCACAAGACCGCAATCAAAAAAATCAGCAGTTACGTACACTAATTACAGACATTGACAATGCTATGTTAACTACAGTCGATGATGATGGTAGTTTGCACAGTCGTCCTATGTCTATGTTTAGCGACATTGACGCAGAGGGGAAACTTTGGTTCTTTACCTTTGCTAACTCCCATAAAGTATTAGAAATTGAACGTCGTCAACAAGTAAATGTGAGTTTTGCTTCACCAGATCAACAGCGATATGTTTCCATTTCAGGCACAGCAGAACTGGTCAGAGATAGAAATAAATTAGAAGAAAAATGGAAACCAGAATTACAAACTTGGTTTCACCAAGGAGTAGATGAACCGAATATTGCTTTGCTAAAAGTGAATATTAACAAAGCCGACTATTGGGAAAGTCCATCAAGTTTTACACCACAAACAATTAGTTTTTTAGAACTTTCACACCATTAATGCTGAGGAAAAATACGGTGAAGAATAACGTGCCTTTCGTGTTGCTTGGAGTGCAGTGAAGCGAGATTACGAAAAAGGCGATGATGGCCAATGGCACAAAAAACCAAAATAATAGGACTAGAAATTAAGTCATGAAAAAACAGCCAATAGTCATGACCGTTCTGTTAACAGCCAGCATATTTACCTTTACTTATAGACCAAATAATGCTTTGGCTCAGTCACATTTAATTCCGATTAAATTAACGCAAAATAATGTTAGTCAAAGTGATAGACAGTTTGTAACTAAAGCTGCTCAGGGTAATTTAGCTGAGGTTGAATTAGGACAATTAGCAACCGAACGGGGCCAGAGTAATGAGGTGAAAGCATTTGGACAACTTATGGTAGACGATCATAGGCGATTAAATCAAGAACTCGAACAATTAGCTGCTCAAAAAGGTATCGATTTTCCGACAGATATCGGTTCAGAAAATAATAGAGTCAGAGCCAATTTACAGAAGTTGTCTGGTTCAGCTTTTGATACGGCATATATCAGGCACATGATTGAAGATCACAACAAGGATATTGCTTTATATCGTCGTCAATCTCAACAAGGTAATGACCAGGATTTGAAAAATTGGGCAGCAAGAAGTTTAGCACTTTTGCAAGAACATTTACGCCTAGCTACTTCTATTCAAGATAGTCTACCAGGACGTAGTAGAAGATAATTACTCTGAAAATTACCAAGCCCAGATACCCAACTTATTGGATAAGTTGGGTATCTTAATTTAAGTAAGTCGGTGTGAAAGTTTCAATGTATGTCATTGCGAACGTAACGAAGTGGAGTGAAGCAATCACAAGGGACTTGGGGTTTTTACATTCTGTTACATAGTTAGGTTTATTTGTGCCGACTTACTTAGTTTATTTATTTGATTTATTTGACATCACTTCCCGTTCACTTTGGGAATGAGTTTTCTCAATATACCCAATTAAGCTTTCCGCCATTTCTACAGATGCAATAATTAATTGCTGTTCCATATTTCCATAACCTCCCTCATCACTAACTTGGGAATAAATGTGAGGATTAGATAGCATACCAGCTAGTAATTGAGATGCCGTTTTTTTCAATTCATCATTTTTTGTCTTCATCTACCTATTCCTGCCAATCTAAAGGCGGTTCAATCAAGGTTTCTGATGATTTACCAGCACGAACACCGGGTTTATCAACTATTTTTACGGTGCTTGCTTGAGGTCCTTCTTCACCTTCTTCTTGAGAAAAATGCACGCCAGTACCAATTTCTAAACGGTCAAAGTCATGATGTAAAACGCTATTGTGGTGGAAGTAGATTTCCCGACCATCTAAAGTTTTCAGGAAACCATAGCCATCTTCTCGGAATAATTTAGTGACAAAGGCTGTATTTTCTTGTGCTTCTTCATATCTGTTAGCTTGTTCACTTGCACGTTGAAGCTGAGTAAGTTTAGCTAACTGCTGACGCATAGCATCAAAGGTTTCTCGAATTACCGCATCTAGAGGTTGATATTGGATACCCTCACCAGGATTTTTTTCTGCTGCCAGTTCATGTCCAGGGGGGACAGTGAGATCAATTCTCACTCGATAAGGAGAGCCACTGCGGGGACGTTCATGAATTTTTTCAATGGCAATATGACAGCTATTGATGTAATTACAAATATGCTCAAGCTTGGCAATTTTTTCGTGAACTAAAGTATCAATCGCATCTGATTTATCTACATTACGATAGGTGATTTCTGGTGGTATTTTCATGCTTTTATCATCCAAATAGGGAATCTAAATATTTTTGCCAATCCCACATCTATACATTTAGTTTTCTCTACCTAGTGAAAATATTTACTGGTGACAAATGCTTCTCTATATTCCATCTAGGTTAATCTTAACCTTAACTAATTTTAAAGAGAGAAATAATTATTTTCCTCTTACTAAGGGGAAGAGATTTTCAGCCTAAGTATCTACCTTAAGAGTGACTTCACTAGTCAAAAGGCAAGAACTATATTTATACTAAAATTTGTTGTCACAATTGGGTTAAAACTTCAGTTGAATTCAGACTTAATTTCGAGAATAATCTGGCTAAGTGGCTGCTTTATCCTATTTTTAGTTGTACTTGTTTTATTCATCCTGTATTTAAGGATTGCTTGGCATAAGAAAGTCAAGTACAGAATGACAGATGTTCCTAGCTTTGAGGAACCTCATTTTCTGCCAGCAATGATGAGTGTGTCAAATTCACTCCTTACTTCTGGTTATGCAGTAAGATTTTGGTTTGATATTGATGCTATCTATACAGCTAGGCTAGAGGCAATTAAACGCGCCCAAAAGACAATTCACTTTGAAACATTTTACATGACTCCAGGGCAGCGGGCTGATGACTTTGCTACGGCCTTAATGGAGCGATCGCTCGCTGGTGTAGAAGTCCTCTTTATTGCCGATAGTTTGGGTGTAAGTTCTATCTCTCAAGACTACTGGCAAAAGTTAAAAGCAGCGGGTGTGGGAGTGCGATTTTTTCATGAATTTAATTGGCAAGCTCCCCTAAATTATAACATCCGCACGCACCGCAAATTGTTATTAATTGATGGAGAAGTTGCTTTTGTCGGCGGTACGGGAGTTTCTGATCATTGGGATGGCATTATGCCCAAAGATATCATCCCCCCCTGGTTAGATTTGGAGGTTTGCTTGACCGGAGAAGTTGTTGTTATTCTGGAAGGAATTTTCATGCAACACTGGTTGTATGAAGGTGGTGTAGCCAGTTTGAGAGCAGAATTATTTAAACCTGCTGTTACGGGTGAATTTAATATGTTGGTAACACCTGGTAGCTCACCATCTGCCAGTTCTTCTGTCTGCGCCCTTTTTTATACGACTTTCCTAGCAGCGAAAAAACGCATTTGGATTGCTAGTCCTTACTTTTTACTTGATAGTAACTCGCGGAGGGCTTTATTAGAAGCCAAAAAAAGAGGAGTTGAGATTCGGATTCTGACAATGGGTACAAAGAATGATAAAACATTAGTTTACTATGCCGTGCGTCAAGGTTACGCTGATTTGTTAACAGCAGGAATTGAAATATATGAATATCAACCAAGCATGATGCACGCGAAGGTTTTGCTAATTGATGACACTTTTGTCAGTACAGGTAGTGCTAATTTAGATCCTCGCAGTATGTTTCATAATGATGAACTGAATATTTCTTTAGCTGAACCGAAATTAGCAAATTTTGTCGAAACTTTCTTTGTTTATGGCTTTTCCAAAAGCCGTCAAATCAAGATGTCAGAATGGAAGCGAAGAAATATTCTACAAAAGCTATTAGGTCAATTGGTTTTGTCTTTTCGTTGGCAATTATAGCAAACAATAGGGGATAGGAAGAAATGAATTCAAAGATGAACAAGATATTCTCAGAACCCTTAAGTACCGAATATTTAAAAATCAAGATTAAGGGCTTGCCTCAATATTTGCACAATACTAAGATAGTTCAGCTTTCAGACTTCCATTTTGATGGTTTATTACTAGCAGAAGATTTACTTGCTCAAGCTATTGATGTCACCAATCAAATGAAACCTGATTTAGTGGTATTAACAGGCGATTTTGTAACTCATAATCCCCAACCCATTCATCAATTAGCCAAGCGGTTAAAGCATTTGCAAAGTCGCGCTGGTGTTTATGCAATTTTGGGCAATCATGACCTTTATTTTTCTCACTCAAAAACAGAAATTACTTCAGCTTTAACTGCGGTGGGAATTAAGGTACTTTGGAATCAAGTAGCCTATCCTTTAGGTTCAGAGTTAGCATTAGTAGGACTCGCTGATTTTTGGTCGCCAGAATTTCATCCCGCACCTGTGATGAATATGTTAAATATAGATATCCCTCGCATTGTTTTATCTCATAATCCTGATAGTGCAGTAGTTTTGAAAAAATGGCGCGTAGATTTACAATTATCAGGACATACTCATGGGGGTCAAATTGTTATTCCCGGAGTTGGTTCTGTCCCTAGTTGGATTCATGCATCCCGTGATAAAATTCCTGAATTCTTTTGGCCTTGGATACCTTTTATTAAGGGTAAATGGCCGAAAGTAGTGGAAAATTGGCAATGGAGTCAAGGACTACATCAAGTCGGTACAAATCAATTGTATGTAAATCGTGGTTTGGGAACTTTCCCCCCCGGACGTTGGTATTGTCCACCCGAAGTAACAGCCATCTCTCTGGTGTAAAAACATTAAATCGCAACGTTTCACAACAGATCACTTTGCGCTCTCCTGAATTTGGCAAATATTTCCACCACTAAATCTCCTCTCGTGGTAAAATGCTAATTCCCAGATTTGGGAAACTCCGGTTAAATTCCGGGACTGTGCCGCAGCTGTAAAGCAATTTGATATTTTAGATTGCTGATTTTAGATGGTTGATACTCAGAAAACCCCTTGTGCAAACAATACGGGTAATCAGAAAATCCAAAATCCAAAATCTAAAATCCAAAATTGAACAAGTCAGAATGCCAACTCTAGGGAATCTATCTAAGTTCTGTCTCTGCGTCGCACGGGGAAGGAGTGCTAGTTTTGTTAAGCCCATTTACTGCCTGTCCAGGCTTATTTTACACCACACCAGCCCAGGATGGGATATTATCTCGCCTGAGAATACCTGGTGGCATTTTGAACAGTGAACAGTTTCGTACTATCGCCAATATAGCTGATAATTATGGGGGAGGTTATGTAGATGTGACAAATCGCGCTAATTTGCAAATTAGAGAAATTAAACAAGAAATAAATATTGAAGTTCTCCAGCGGTTACAAAAATTGGGTTTAGGTTCTATTAATCCCGCTGTAGACCATATCCGCAATATTATGACCAGTCCCACTGCGGGTATAGATACTCAAGAATTGATAGATACTCGTCCTCTGGTGAAAGCTTGGGATGAATATATGATCAAACATTCCCATTTAGGAGGACTTTCGGCAAAGTTTAGCGTTTGCTTTGATGGTGGTGGTAAACTTTCTGTCAAAAATTGTCCCAACGATATCACTTTTATTGCTGTTCTGGGAGATGAGGGGGGTAGGAAAGAACCGAAGTTCTTTCCTACGGGGAAATGGGGACATAACTTAGTTTACCTCATTTTGCATCTTTGTGGTGGCGAACAAGAAAAATTATCTGCAAATACAGGAATCTTGTTAACACCAGAGGAATGTATCCCAGTCTTAGCCGCTTTAGCACAGGTTTATTTACAACATACAGATTCTAATAGTCGTAGTAAACCACGTCTGCGGGAAGTTATTCATAATTTAGGCAGGGAATATTATCTACAGCTAGTTCAAGAGCAGTTGAGCAGCTATAAGCCCCACCTGGGTACAAAACTAGAATATCAAAACCTCACCCATAAACGCAAAGACGCAAAATTCTATATTGATAAAAATAAAAAAATATATCATCTTGGTATTCATCGCCAAAAACAAGTAGGTTTGTTTTATATTGGTATTGTTTTACCTTTGGGGCGTTTGCAAACTTGGCAAATGCGGGGTTTGGCTGATTTAGCTGCAAAATATGGTAGTGGTAATCTCAGGCTCACACCTTGGCAAAATTTACTTATCACTGATATTCCCCAACAACACATTTCTGAAGTTGAAACAGAAATTACCCACTTAGGACTTGGTTATTCAGCCATAAACATCAACAGCGCCTTGGTATCCTGTTCTGGTAAACAGGGTTGTGCTGCTGCTGCGACTGACACCAAAAGTCACGCTTTAACATTAGGAGAATATTTAGAAACTCAAATCACTTTAGATTCTCCCATTAATATACATTTTAGTGGGTGTGTTAAATCTTGCGCTCAACATCATCAAGGTGATATTACATTTCTTGGTGTCAACATTAAGGCAGAAAATGAAACTTTGGAAGGATATCAAGTGTATCTTGGTGACGATACCTTACAACAATTTGGTCGTCAAATTTATGAAAATGTGACTTTTGCTGACTTGCCTCAACTCATGAACCGAATGTTGAAAGTGTATCAAATTAAACGGGTTAGTTCT
This sequence comes from Anabaena sphaerica FACHB-251, assembly GCF_014696825.1. NCBI lineage: Bacteria > Bacillati > Cyanobacteriota > Cyanophyceae > Nostocales > Nostocaceae > Anabaena > Anabaena sphaerica. The sequence continues at coordinate 46,388 of NZ_JACJQU010000028.1, forward strand.
CAAGAATCATTTAGAGAATTTGCCAATCGTTATGATATATCTGAACTCAAACAATTGTTCAGTGTTCAATCAATTTAAGTCTCAAATCCAAAAGCTCGAAATTATGTCTAATTATATACGTGATGCAAACGAAATATACAGAAAATCTTTCGCCATTATTCGCTCAGAAGCTAACTTAGATATTCTGCCTGAAGATGTAGCGCAAGTAGCTGTCCGTCTGATTCATGCCTGTGGAATGCCGGATATTGCCACAGATTTGGCATATTCACGAAATGCAGTAGAGTCAGGGAGAAAAGCCCTAGCAGCTGGCGCACCCATTTTATGTGATTGTCGTATGGTTGCCGAAGGTATCACCAGAAAAAGATTACCTGCCAATAACGCCGTTATCTGCACTTTGAATGATCCCGAAGTACCAACAATAGCGAAAAGGTTGGGAAATACCCGATCAGCAGCAGCTTTAGAATTATGGCGTTTTCATCTAGATGGGGCTGTTGTCGCTATTGGTAATGCACCCACAGCCTTATTTAGATTATTAGAAATGCTAGATGAGGGAGTGCCACGTCCAGCAGTAATTTTAGGCTTTCCCGTGGGTTTTGTTGGTGCCGCAGAATCAAAAGCCGCATTAGCCGCAGATAGCCGCAATGTACCATTTTTAACTTTACATGGACGACGGGGCGGCAGTGCGATCGCTTCTGCTGCTGTTAACGCCTTAGCCACAGAGGAAGAAATATGAACCCAAAAGGCCGTCTGTATGGAATTGGTGTCGGTCCTGGAGATCCAGAACTATTGACATTAAAAGCATTGCGCTTATTACGTTCGGCCTCTGTTATCGCCTATCAGTCAGCCATAGACCGGGAAAGTATTGCCAGAAAAATTGTGTCGCCATATTTACCCGGTCATCAAATTGAGGTTTTATATCATCTTCCTCGTGCCTTAGAACCAGAAAAAGCTCAAGCCATCTATGACAAAGAAGTTGAACCCATCGCCGAACATTTAGCCGCAGGTCGGGATGTGGTCGTATTGTGTGAAGGCGATCCGTTTTTTTACGGCTCTTTCATGTATATCTTTACTCGTTTATCTGATCAATATCAAACGGAAGTTGTCCCCGGCATTTCTTCCCTCATGGCCTGTCCAGTCTCCTTGGGTGTACCCTTCACCTACTACAACGATATTCTCACAGTTCTACCCGCCACACTGCCTACAGAAATGCTCACTGCCCAACTTTTAGCCACGGATGCAGCCGCAATTATGAAACTCGGCCGTCATTTTACTAAAGTCCGTGATGTCTTGCATCAATTGGGACTAGCTTCACGGGCAAAATATATTGAACGGGCAACCACCACCCAACAACGCATCATACCCTTAGATGAAGTAGATCCAGAACAAGTTCCTTATTTCTCAATGATCGTCATACCTACTAAGCAAAAGCTTTAATCCAGGAAGTTGAGTCATATCATAACCGATTAAACACTTATCATTAAGACAACAGGGAGACATGGAGTAGGGGTAAAAATACGTGGTGACAGACATAAGAAAACGGCTAGTTGAGATACTTAATACCCTGGTTCAGGATAGAGGCGTTGCAGGTGTTTCTGTTACGCTGAACATAAACCAGAAACCTGAATATGTTTGGCATCCTCCCTTGCTCCCTGATGAACCCGTATTCCTCGTATATAGCATTACTAAGATATTTACTACTGCTGTGTTGCTGTTGCTACAGGAGGAAGAGTTGTTAACCCTCGAAGATCCCTTAGCAGTTTGGTTTCCCAAAATTGGTCAAGCCGATTGCATTACCCTTCGCCAACTCCTCAACCATACTGCTGGCATTCCTGATTATGGTTCGCTGCGGGCTTACCACGATGCTGTACGCTCTTTTCCCTCTATTCCCTGGACATTTGAACAGTTCGCAGCAGTTACGTTTGACCAGGGGCTGTGCTTTGCTCCTGGAACAAGTTGGGCATACTCCAATCCTGGCTACCTGCTCCTCAAACGGATTATCGAAGCAGTGACTGGCAGTTCCTATCGCGATCTGATCTTTGATCGCATCATCCGACCGCTAGGATTGCGCCAAACTTTTGTGCCTGAATCGGTAGAAGAACTTTCCTCACTTACCCCAGCGACATCTTGTGCATTAGCACTTGACGGAACACCTCGTGATGTACGCCATTACTATCATCCTGGCTGGGTCTCCCACGGCGTTATTGCATCAACACCTTCCGAAATTGTACTTTTTTTGAATAGTTTGTTTAGCAATCTGCTCCTCCCTCAGCATTGTGTTGAAGAAATGGCAAGACTTGTGCCTGTTGCGCTGCCGACTATTGAAGGTTTAGCTACGCCAAAACCGACCCAGCCCTGGGTGAGGCCTAGTTATGGGTTGGGACTGATGGGAGATCCAGCATCAGCATGGGGGTTAATGTTGGGTCACAATGGAGGTGGTCCAGGATATAGCGCCAGTGCATTTCACTTTCCTGAATTAGGAGGGGTATCAATCTGCGCGATGTGTGCAATGGAAGAGGGACTTAAGGCGGAGGATATTGTTTTCGCTGTTTTATATCAAGTCCGGTAAATCACTGACGATATAAAATTATAAAATTGTCAGCGTTTTTCGATTTCAAAATCTCAGCATCAATTTTATCTTCCCAGGAGAGTGCTACCTTTTCTTATTGAACGTTTTTCACTTCTCTGATTTCAGTGCTTTCCATAATTCCAGGCTATAGATAAACCCCAACTGACCTGTTAGTTGAGATACAGGACTTACGCACAGAAGTTATCTGTGAAGACAGGGTGTAAGGGTTTTACTCTTGTGCATCTTTAACTGTTCATCACCTAACCCTTTTTTGCAAACCTTTGATTTTTCGTGTTTTTGCGTAAGTCCTAAGATAGTTGGAATCGAAAAATAGTCTAGTAGGACTATTGACTTTAACCGAAAAGCCTGATAAAATTAGCTTCGATGCGGAAGAACTATTTGGCAATAATAATTAAATAAATTTAAATATTAAATGAAAACAAGGGTTGCACCAGCCGTTGTCATACTGGGACAAAATAGTATCGCAGTAGCAAGGCAAATTATTAATATTTTACCAGGGGCGAAGTTGTACGGTTTAGCAAGTCGCACCTGTGATGTTGATGTTAGTTTTACGAGTTTTGGCGATACATTGCGGGAGTTGTTTGCTGCGGGTACACCTATAATTGGTATATGTGCGGCTGGTATTCTCATTAGAACTTTAGCACCACTGATTACAGATAAAAGTCAAGAACCACCAGTATTAGCTGTAGCTGAAGATGGAAGTGCAGTTGTACCGCTTTTGGGTGGACTAAGTGGAGTTAATGAATTAGCGCGTCAAATAGCAGAAGCTTTAAATATCCAAGCTGCAATTACAACTACAGGAGATTTGCGTTTTCGCACAGCCTTGTTATCTCCTCCTCCTGGATATCATTTAGCCAACCCAGAAGATGCAAAAAAATTTATAGCTGACTTATTAGCAGGGGCAAAAGTTAAATTAGTAGGAACAGCACCTTGGTTGAGTGAAAGTAACTTACCTATCGATGATAATGGCGAGTTAACCATTCAAGTTACAGAAAAAGAGGTGATTCCTCAACCTGACTGTTTAGTTTATCATCCCGCCAAGATTGCGATCGCCATAACTTCCCCCTCAACACAAACACTTACCCAAATTCACGAACTACTAGCAGACGCGCAGGTTTCCCCCAAAGCAGTCGCAGTCATCCTTGCACCTCTCTACCTAGCTGCTAACCCCATACTCCAAAATATCGCCAAAATCTTCCAAGTACCCACTCGGTTTTTCCAAGCCAGTCAACTGACAGAATTTACCACCCAAGGATACAGTTTTCACGAAGCAGTTGTTTTTGTCGGTACAGAACCAAATAACAAATCCTTGTGTTCTCCATTTTCCCAAATTACTCTTACCGTTTCACCCCAAATTATCCACCCCGAAACCATCGGACAACCACAGGGAAAATTAGCCATCATTGGTACAGGACCCGGTGCATCAAAGTGGATGTCTCCCGAAGTCAAAGAAATTCTCAATGCTGCAACTGATTTAGTCGGTTATAAAACCTATATCAATTTAATTGGTGCTTTAGCTGATGGTAAAAATATTCATGAATCTGATAACAGAGAAGAAGAAGCACGGGCGAAAATGGCCTTAGACTTAGCCGCAGAAGGACGATATGTAGCAGTAGTTTCTTCAGGCGACCCTGGTATTTATGCAATGGCAACCGCAGTTTTTGAAGTCATAGACCGATATAATCAACCAGAATGGCATACTATTGATATTCAAGTAGCCCCAGGCATTTCCGCCATGCAAGCCACTGCCGCAGCTATTGGCGCACCTTTAGGACATGACTTTTGTGTAATTTCTCTTTCTGACATTTTGAAACCTTGGGAAATTATCGCCCAACGCATTACAACAGCAGCCCAAGGTGATTTTGTTATAGCATTTTATAACCCTGTTTCCAAAGAACGGACTTGGCAATTAGCAGAAGCTAAAAATATCTTGCTACAGTACAGAAAAGCAGATACTCCAGTAATATTAGGGTGGAATCTTGGCAGACCAGGACAAGCAGTAAAAGTCATCACCCTTGAACAATTAGAACCAATAGAAGCCGATATGCGAACCTTGATTATTGTTGGTTCTTCTCAAACTCGGAAGATTGAAACTAGTGAACAAGATATACGGGTTTATACACCACGCCGTTATAATTCATAACTGGAAATAGGTGACAGGTTACAAGAGGCAAACGTTTTTTAATTTTGACCTTTGATTTTTGACTTGATTTATCTGCCTCCCCATTTCCCAGTCCTCAATCCCTTACCTTCTGCAAATAAAGCCCCAAGAATAACAACTTATTCTCAGGGCTGTCATACCTGACCACCTTTACCTTTGTAATTTAAAAATACCATAGCTTTTGAGAACGTAAAGACATAAATATCGGAATTATGTCTAAAATTAAATGAATGATGCTAGTGATTTGTGCTATCCTGTTATGCAAATTGTTATTTTTATATAATCAATCCAGATATTTATTAGGCGATTTACCAGGTTATTTTTCTGAGAAAATCTTCAGGATTTAGAATACAGAAGATGCTTAACCCAAAATATGCTAACAAAAGTCAGAAAAATAACCGCTTTTAGAGTCAGACTTGATAATTTATCTAAAAATTTGTTCCTTTGTATTACTGATTTGACAATCGTTTTCTCCATAAATTCCAGCAAGCATCTCTGCTAACTTCTAAATTCTCACACAAACAAAAAGATATAATTCCATCCATTATGTCTAGTCAAATGCTGATAAAGACTTGAATTTTCGGTTCTTATCATCAACAATAAAAGCATCATGTTCCATACATGATTGTAGCCAATAAAAGTGACAGAAGCCCTGATATATGTCCGCCCTTGCGGACATTTTTTATATTTATAAATCACCATCTAGATTGATTTTTTGTTTGATTAAAAAAAATAATTTCTCAGTCTCTTACTCAGAGTTAGATTGGCAGAATAAAAAGACATAAATCCTATAATTATGTCCGAAAAATTTCATGCCTTTCCAAGAAGTTGGGTATCTGGGTATTATGTTTTTTAAATTGAGCCACTTACCCTGACTGACACTGACATTAGATAGCACCTAAATCAACTATTATTATTCCTGATAGCTCTGCTCTTGAATTGAAAGTTTTAATCGTGTATTCTTAGCAGTCAAGAACATTTATCAAGAAAAATGACGAACAAATTTATACTAAGCTTGTTTTCTTCTCCTGTCTTGATTAGCTCTTTTTTGACCATGGGAGTGATGCTAAATCAAGCCCAAGCAGCCGAACCAGCAGCCACAAACACAGCCCAAAATAGAGATAATTTGTCCTGTATTCGCAATAAACATAAAGTGGGTTTAGTCTGTGCTAGAGCTTCCGTATTGGCTCAAATTCCACAGTATCAAGCCCAACCAGAAGATTTTGATACTCCTGATGATATTCAAATGCTAGAGTTCAATGTTGACGAAAGCAATATGGCGGTTGATTTATTTGGCTGTGATTGCCCTGCTTGTATAAATTCTTTACGGCAAATGCGTGGTGTTACACCTCTAGTTTATTAGGGAATAGGGAATGGGGAATAAGCAGAAGGCAAGAGAATAAATTTCTTCCCATCTCCCCATCTCCCCATCTCCCCAAAAATATCAACAACTTCCAGCCCATGTTATCCATGTATGGGATAAACTTATGTGCAGAACTTCCTGGGTTGTCTCTGGTTCAGAAATGATTGCATTAGTTAAATCTGCATCTTTGAGTTCTGATTCCTCGATATTGCTACCAATCAAATTTGTTTTTTGAAGATTAGCACCACTTAAATCAGCACCACTGATATCTGCTTCCCTGAGGTTTGCACCCAGTAGGTTAGCCAACTTTAAATTTGCACCTCGCAAATCTGCACGACTAAGATTGGTTTCCTGGAAATTAACTTTCGTTAAGTCAGCACCAATCAAATTTACTTCACTCAAGTTTGCACCTTGCAAATTTGCACCATTTAGGTCAGCATTAGTCAAATTTGCGCGACTAAGGTTACATTTACTCAAGTTTGCTTCACTTAAATCAGCACCACTCAAGTCAGCTTCAGATAAATTGATACCGCTTAATTCAACTTTAGTTAGCTTTGCCTGATGCAGCTTTGCTCCCTTAAAATTTCGCTTTCCTGATTTATATTGATTCAGGAAGCTTTTAGCGTCCATAATTTCACCTCTCTATGTCTATAGGTGAGTTCAACTCCTACAAACCACACAAAATACCTTTAGACATCTGGTGAGCAAGTAGAGCCGAGAATCTCTACCCATGGAACGTCTCTACAAGGATTGTGAAAAACGCATATTTAATTTTCTCAGATGTCTATTTAGTTATTCTATTGTCCTCAAGATTTTTGAATTTTGAATCTTTCCTTAATAGAAAGATACTTAACTTAATGTTAATGCCATATACAGGTAATCTGGGCATCTATAGCAATCCTATCTTGTTGATCAAGGTTAAAATCTATAAGCACTATGGTAGGACTTACGCAAGATTGAACTCAAAACCTGATTCTTGCGTAGGGGTAATTCATGAATTACCCCTACTTCCGTTCTGTTTTGCGTAAGTCCTGTATGGGAAAAACAAAGAAATACCAACATGACGACTGATTTGATATCTACTACTACACCTGACTTTCTCAGCACCCTCACCCAAGCTGTGGCTGCGTATCGACAGGGAAATAAACTTCCTGCTGCTGAGATAGTAGTCAATGCGTTGTTACAAGCAGAAAAAAATGCCAAACAGCAACGCCTAAATTATCCTTTTGATTCTCTCGTCGGTAAATGGCGGCTTTGTTTTGCCACTGGAACCAAAAAAGTCAGAAGACGCGGGGGAATTATTTTAGGTAAGGGTTTCTATGTACCAAAATTTGCATCTGCCCATATTTCTTTTAGTGCTGATTTAGAGAAGTCTGCGGGTAGAGGGGAAATTGCTAATCAAGTACAACTAGGATCTATGTTGTTAAAACTCACAGGTCTGGCGCAATATTTGGGCAAAAAAAATCTCTTGGCTTTTGATTTTACTCAGATGCAAATTAGTTTATTTAATCGTGTTGTCTACAACCAGAGGATTCGTTCTGGTAAGGTAGAATCTGAGGATTTTTATCATCAGTCTATCGCTAAATTACCATTTTTTGCTTTCTTTTTAATAACGGAAGATTTTATTGCTGCCCGTGGTAGAGGTGGGGGTTTGGCTATTTGGATTCGAGAAAACAATTAAAAATCCAAAATCTAAAATCCCAAATTCTCTAAAAGCGATAGCTAGGCTCGCCGCAGGCAACGCTCTATTACTTCACTCACCAATTGATTACCTTTAAAATTGAAATGAATATTGTCTTGATATAAGCTTTGCGGGTTTTTAATTGAGTTTAATTCTGGGAGAAAATCAATATAATTAATTTGTTGTTCTTTAGTAAAATCATTGAGGCGTTTACGAGCGATGATTTCATAATCACGGGGTCCTGGTTCGCCAATCTCTCTCAATAATGGAGTCATGGCTAGTATAAATTTGCTGTTATTTTCTTGAGCAAAACTGTGAATTTTAGCAATTGCTTCTAAATTAATGCCCACGCGATCGCCTGCTTCTTTTTGAACTGCTTCGAGTTCAGGAATCGGCTTTTGTTTAAATAAATAACGCTGTAAAACTTCTACAATTGCTAAAGGTGGTTTACGATCTGGGTAGTTGCGATCGCGTCCCACAGGTAAGGCAGTAGGAGCAGTAGCAAATAAATCATCAGTGTTAATTAATAACACTATGACCTGAGCTTGAAAATTGCCGAAACGCTGCAAATAAGCTAATTCGTTTCTTGGTCCCCAGGAGTTAGCTGAAGCATTTAGCACTTCTACCTGTTGGTAACTGCTCTCGGATGCTAAAGAAGCCTCTATCAAACTAGAGATGGTATTCTGTTGATCTGTCCACCAGCCACCATTAGCGATAGAATCACCTAAAAGCAAAATTCGTAATGTCGAAGGTTGAGGTAAGTTTTGTATCGGCGCAGTTCGCATAGAATACTGATTGATTTCAATGCGGTTGCCCATTCTGCGGGTACGTTGATTAGGTGCTAATAAATAACCAATTTGTTCATCACCAATGTAAATCAGGGGATTACCAAAACCAAACAGCGATCGCAACCCCAACTCTATCGCCGCAAATAACCCCACAAATACCGCCAAAATCACCATCAACACTGCTTTCACCGACAAACCCCTTCAAACTGATGTATCGAATTATACTAAAATAAATAAGTAGGCAGAATAAAACCAAAGTGTGTAAAGAAAAGTAAACAAGGCTAAAACCCTTTTCCCCCTGCTCCCTGCCCCCTGCCCCCTGTTCCCTATTCCCTGTTCCCTGTTCCCTGTTCCCTGAAAATAATAATGTGAATTTAACATCATTGGCCAACAGAAGAACTACAATCGAATCTGACAGAGTGACAATGTAACAAAGGAGGCTTACAAAGGTATGTCCGACTTAAATCGCGGAATTATGAAATTTGAAGGTGCAGACTCACCAAAAGTAGTCACAATCTCTACTGTGTTAGTTTTGGGATCAATAGTAGCACTCATCCTATGGGCGTTGCAATCTGCCTATGCGTTAAGCTAGAATCATTGATAGGCTCAAAGGACGCTGACAACAAGGGTTGACCTAGTTGTTCAGTGTCCATAAAGCCATCAATCAAACAGTCCGAAGAAAAATAATTAAAATTTAGATTTGCGATTTGCAATTTTAGATGCAATATAAGTCTAAAATTCACAATCAAAAATAAATGTTTCAGCTTTGGGGTTTATTAGTTATTTTAATTACTTGCCCACTCTTAGGGGCAATGCCACTAATTGCTTGGATTACCTACGCCCTCAAGCGTCAGCGATTAGCACAAATTGGTACAGGAAATATTAGCGTCTCCGCTGCTTTCTACCACGGCGGTAAATTGGTGGGTATTCTGGCAGTGCTGTCGGAAGCTTTTAAAGGAATTGCAGCGGTATCAATCGCCCGTGTTTTCTTTCGTGAAGGCTCATTTTGGGAATTGATTGCTTTGATTGCCTTGGTTATAGGTAGATATTCTTTAGGTAGAGGTGCAGGAACGACAAACGTAGTTTGGGGATTTTTGATGCACGATCCCCTGATTGCAGGATTTGTCAGTTTAGTAGCAGCCATCGGTTTCATCATTCTGCGCTCTAAAGAAACAATCAAATTTGGGGTTTTGATTTTATTTCCCTTATTTGTGGCGATCCTACATTTTAATGATTTCCCCAAAATTGTCGCTGCCTTTGGATTAGCGGGGTTACTAGGATGGATTTATACACAAATCCCCGATGATCTGAACCTGCCAGTCGAAGAGGCAGACGCACAAGCGCAACCGATGATGCAATATTTAAGCGGTAGTGAGCAAACGATTATCACTTTGGATGATGAGGTAGAACCAGAGATATTTGGGGCTAAAGCAGCTACATTATCTCAAATTAAACGCTGGGGTTATCCAGTGCCAAAAGGATGGATTTTAGCCCCATTTGATGATCCGGGGATGTTGATTGATTTTCTCCAACCATCATCACTCTCACCCTTAGTAGTGCGTTCCTCGGCAATTGGGGAAGACTCAGAACAAGCTTCTGCGGCTGGACAATACGAAACCGTTTTGAATGTTACTAGTAAACTT
>NZ_JACJQU010000029.1 GCF_014696825.1 Anabaena sphaerica FACHB-251
ACTTGATTGAGATGTACATACTCTACTTTTGTGGGAATATAAATCTGTGTTTGTGACAGATGAATCACACCTGCTTTCATTTTTGGTTTACTCACTGCCTGTTGCGTGTAAACTAATAAATGTCTGCCTTTTTCCTTGTGTTTATATTTGGGTAATTTTGGTCTGCCTAAAAATTTGGATCTATCTGCTGTATAAGCTTTAATGGCTGCAAAAAAACTTAACCAGTTGCGATGTAATCCTAATAATACTTGTTGTGACACCTTCCCCGGTAAGGCTTGGTACGGTTCTGTAGATTTTAATTGTTTGGCTAAACAATTGTAGTCTAGATATTTTTGAGCAAGAATAAAGTTTTGGCGGATGTGGAAGTTAGCATAATTGTAGAGGTTTTTGGCAGCAAAACATAACTGATCAATCTCCTGATAGTGGGGATGATTTCGTTGAATGATATGCCGTTCGACCAACTGCATAGACTAGCTTACCAAACTGAGAGCATGATTATATACACTAACACTTGTCTGTACTGGTGTCAATAAATTTATGTTATGGCTGTAGGCAGGATAATTAAACTTAGTAATTGTTAATATTAAGTTACTACTGCTACCAAGTTACACTGACTTGCCATTTTTCTACCATTTTAGCACTGATACCCGGTACTTTTTCTAAGTCTTGTAAAGATGTAAATTTTTGCTGTTGACGGGCAATAATTATCCTTTGTGCTAATTTCTTACCCACTCCGGGAAGAGTTTCTAATTCTTGTTGTGTTGCTGTGTTGAGATTAATTTTTTGGTTTGTTAAATCGGGAAGAGATGATGGAGTTTTGATTTGAGGACATTGCTTGATTTGAACATCAATTTTTGCTTGAATTGTTGACGGTAAACCTGGTTTAACTGTAGCATAAAGACGGTTAAATTCACGTTGATAATGTGCAGCTACTTCCGGATTCTCAATGATTACTAAAGTTTCATCATTACCATGATTACCTGCTTCTGACCAATTGTGTGAACCAGTAATTACTGTTTGGTTATCTATAACTGCAAATTTATTATCTATAGCTAAAAACTCGAAGTTATTATATAGCAAGTATTTTACTTTGTGAATATATCTACAACGTAAAATCTCACTCACCCTAGATATCCAAGCGAAGTTTTTATTCTGTATGACAAAAGCATAAATAAATATGTACGCATTTAATCTAGTAATAAACCTCTATAGCAAGAGGCACTGCCTATGCAAGATTTTTTATTTTTAATTTAAACTTTTTCTATATAAAGAAGGAAAAAATAATTACGATATATCGTTACGATTGCGAGATAGTCGAAGTAATTATGTGTTGAATATGCGTCCATGTGTTTTATTTTTAGTTGCCACCGGATTAAGTACATCTGTTTTGATTTCCCCTGCTTCAGCGACTGGATATGATGATGTACTTGCATCTAGAATTAACGTTGAGAAGTCAGCAATAGGATATGGAATAACGTTTGTGCCTAAAAACAACAGTTATTCTTACCAAATACAAGTTGCTGGTAAAGGATTGATAAATGATTTAGCTTGCGACCGTTTTGCTGCTACAGAACAGCAGAAATTAGACTGGAAGACGGTAAAAATTAAAATAGGTACAGATAATTCTGCGCTTTATGCCGAAAGTCAAGTAGTCCCAGTGCTGGGAGGGCAAGTGTATCGCAATAAAGTTGCTAGTTCCATACATATACGAGTAGTGGTCAGCGATGAAAATAAGAAGGAGATTTATAAATCAAACTGGATAGGAGGGGAAGACATCAAGGGTTGGGGCTGGACTGGTAATTGTGCCTGGGTATCTGAATAACCATTGTTGTCCTTGTCAAATGCAGGATACATTTTGTAGACATATCTATAAAGATGATTATGAAGAACCTACTAAAATCATTGTCCTCGGCATTCAAGCCAAAAAAATCAATAGTTGAAACTTATGGACAAGCAGATTGTCCTTTGCCTCCAGAGCAGATTCAATCAATCATGGAGTGGTTATTTGCTAGTTTGTTAAATGCGGAATATGTTGGGCGATCGCATTTGATCTGGGATTTGGGCGATCAAGATTGGAAACAAGTAGTATTAACCGCACTTTTAAAAGATGAACCATTATTTATCTATCGTTGTAACGATCAACTTTCGGCAGCACCAGAGCATTGTTTCTGGCGGCTGATGGCAGAACACCCATCTCTGCGAATTTATCAGTTAGAAGTCAAAGAAAATTAGTAGCAGAGTGATCGCTTTACTGTGCGTTGTCGATCACTCTGTGTTATCGCAATTCCTTTTGAGAACTGAAGTCAGGCATTTCCGCTGATCACTACAATTGGGCATCTACTCACTGAAGTTTATTATTTATTTCTTCACGATAACCTAGAAGCACTGGAGAGGACACACATCCTGTTAATAGAAAAACAAATAACATCCATCCAAAGTAGTCATCAGGTACTGGCTTAATAAAATGATGGATGCCTTCGTAAGATGTCCATCCATCCAAAAATATACACACTATTGTTGCTGATATAAAAATCTTTTTGATATTTGGATCTTCCAGTTTTAGAATAATCCGTAAACAATAGATAGAAGAAGTGATGAAAACAGATAAAATTATAGAAACTCCTATCTTGATTGGTTGTAAAGATGGGACACCCTCGTATATACCATAAAGTGTTGTTACAAAATCTATAAATGCGAAAATATACATTAAATTTACAACAAGTTGAGATATCGTTGAGATTTTTTGTTGTTTTGTATTTTCCATAAATACCGCCTTATTTATCGAAGAAAACAGCATAAATTATCAAAGATATTATACCAAAAGGAATAACCAATATATTAAAATATTTATCTAAGAAACCATTTATTCTTTCTAGAAATACTCCCAATTCTGAAGATGTTTTATCTAATAGAGTATTTTTTGCAAGATATTTTTCGACGGTGGAATTATTGCAATTACCATACGAAGAATACTTCTGCAAAAGCTCAAGCGAATCATCCCATGCTTTTAAACAATCTTGCTTTCTTGACGAGCAAGGTTCGGATTCATGAAATAAATGATTGTTTATTACAACCGTTAAAACATTTAAATGTTCTTGTAGGACATCTTTTCTATAATTTCTATCTTTAACGGAATCAATCATTGATTGATGTTGAAATTGCCATATATAAAAAACAATTTCATATAAAAAGGTATATTCTTTTGATGAAAAGCTATCGTCCTGAATATTATCTAATTCCAAAATATTTTTTGTAAATTCACCCAATTGCAAAGAGGAGCTTTGCAATACAGTATATTTATCAATAGTATCCTGAAAGTCAGTTGATAGATTATTGAGTGCATAGTCTTGATTTAACATAATAATTCCTAATATTTGGGTTAGTTTAATAATTAATTTTTAATAAGATGAGAAAAAATTTTAAGCCGTTGTATCTTTGCGGCACAAAGCGAGAAACGCTACGCTTGAGGATTTAGCGAGAGATCCTAGCCCGATAGACCCAGTTGGGTTGCATGGGATATTGCACACATCGCTAAATCTTTCGATGCGGAAATACTTTATTTTGAACTTAAAGCCCAAAATAGCAATATTAATTGCAATTGTACAACAGCAAATATACAGAGACACTATCCGGGAGAGATTACTGAAGCGTTAGTTAATACCAGGAGGAAGATATAAATCATCTCCCGGTAATCTTCTATCGACGATATCCTGTGTGTTGTATGCTAAAACCTCCTCTAACCTCTCTCCAAACTTTTGGTTATATTCCTTCTCAGTGCGCTTAAACTCAAAAGCCGCATCAGCACGTCGCTCAATTGATTCCGCTAATGAAGCTTGTATGATAGCTTGCGCTATTAGACTGCCTTTAATGGCACGATAGAACCAATATCCAGTAGCTAATTCTACAGGTATAGGCTTGATGTACCCACCATAGCCTTCCACCTCAACCATTGGATCTTGTAGTAAGTTCCTATTCTTGTAAGGCAAGGCTTGTGGCGATTTCCCCGATAAAAAACGTAGTAAGTCATTATTTGGTCTATCAATTGCCGCAGTCACTGATTCAATGTATAGTTTGTAGTCACCATCAGGCATTTGATAAACATCTAGCGGGATAGAGCCTAAATGAATAACTGCTTTTACAGCTTTTTGTGTCGATGTTACGAGCTTTGCCATACTTAATTTGGTAAAAATGCTACTTGATATATTCTCTGTATCTAAACTGTTTGGGAAAGAGACTCCAGTCTAGGTAATGTAAATTACTCAAAAAAACCTAATTTTTTTCATCATTTTCAACTCATCACTTAGAATTGATATAGCTTGTGGACGACAGGGGAGTTGAACCCCTTGGAGCGAAGATTAGGAGTCCAGCCCAGCACCACGCATCGCCCATGAGATAAGGGAGTGAAAATTTTCACTCCCTTATAAAACTAGAACGGAGCGTCTAGTAGTTGGTATATGTCACTCGTTCTTTGAGACGCTGTTTCCAAATTCTTTTCTAGCGTAATTTCCGTACTGGCTTCAACAGCTTTTTGGTGAACAGTGTTGCCAATCGTAATCTTAACCGTTTCCACGCCTGAACATTTCTTGCGCCATGATTTGCTCACTTTTCTTCGTTCATCTGCGTCTGGAATAGCCAAAGATGAAACTTGGCGATTAATTCTACAAAGGCCTCTCACGCCACAACCTTTTCTAAAAGCACTATTTTTCATTGCATAGTAGGAGTAGCGATATTCGAGTCTTTGTCTTAACGTAGCTCCAGCGTCTAAATATTCTTGTCGGCTGCGTTCAATCTTAAGGGCTTCATCAACAGACTGTTGCAAAAGAATAGCGAAGCTGGCATTCTGCATAGTTTTAGCAACAATATATCCTTTCTCAGCAGCAATTTGAACTAACAAAACTAAATCTGCTTGAGTTACTACGGAAATTGGTCTGGAATTAACTTCGGTTAAAAGTTCTGCCATCGGGAAATCACCGCCCCGTAAGCGTTTGAACTGTTCTGAAGCAAAAATATTAGCGGCGGATTTCCTGGGTATTTGTAGACCTCTGGCAGCCCCACTCTGGCTAAAAACAGCCTGTTTCGTAGATGGATCAACAAAAGCCTGAAACGTTATTCCCATTACCTGCACTCCACCTGGAATTTCAGGAACACGGTGCTTTGAACTCATTTTTCTTCGTCCGAGTATTGTTTTATTTACTAAAGCAGATGTAAGATGTAAATATTTCTACTTCCCGCTTTTTTTGGAATTAAGGATGGTCAAAGCTTGGCTCAAGTCAACCTGCTTTCTTTCCTCTACTCTTTGAGTAGTTTTCTGCTCTAGTTCAGTTACTCGATTTTGAAGTGACACAATTTCTTCAGCCATTTGTGTCAAAATAAATGAAATTTGCTGCTCAAAGCTTTGGTTGTCAGTAGATAAAGTGCTTGTGCCAGCCTCATTACTCTCTGTTAGATCAGTTTCATTGACAGATAATTTGCTGTGAGGGTGTTCAACCTCTTCATCAGACTGTGCTGTGAATTCAGGGGAGAAAGATTGCTCAGGGGTAGCCTCAAATAGAGAGGGATCTATAAAACTCAGTATCTCAAAAAGCTCTGCTTTATCAACATCTGGTGACAAGCTATACATTAATGTGGGCTTGTGTTTTTTTTCAGTCCCAGGTACGTAAGAACAATGGAAAAGACCTATCTCGGCTATATCTTTTGCGTGTCCACTGATTGTCCCTCGGTGAAGACCGGTTGCCTCCGATATTTCTGAAGCCAACAAGGGAGATGGTGATTTAGAAACGATGAAAAGCGTTTTAATTGCACTCTTTGGTTGAATTAATGCAAGTTTCTGCTTTAATGAAGTAGGCATTTCTGGATTCTCTAGAGAAAAGGGTTCTCGGCTGGGGGTATCAAGTAAAGCATCTTTGCCTCCAGTGCCTCTACCTCTTTCATCAAAATCCTTTAAAGGCAGTTGTTGACTACCGAAAGGATGATCGCCTATAATATAGCTATCCAAGGTTAAACTCCTTATAAAACAATACGTTTCCAGATTTGAATGTGAGCAATAAAACAGTTGGCGCTGTTTTTCATCAATTCAAACCTAGAAATTCAAGAAAAAATAGTCAGCCGACATTCGAGAAAAATACTGGCTGGCTATTTTTTTATAACACAAGACATTATTGAATTGCAATAGCCTTATCGTCTTTCTCATGAAAAGAAATAGAGCTAGAAAGTAAGTTGATATACCATGTTGTAATTATACAGTGCTTATTGTTTATCATCCTGGCGACATTTTCTTCGAGAGAGACGCTAAACCTCTTCTAATCATTGATATTTCGTAACTTTTTTAGCGCATCCATAGGATGCCTCTCAAGCATTTGACTAAATGGTATCCATTCTTCTTCGTTAGTCAAAATATGCAGCACCTTCTCAATCCTCATGGAAGCACTGGCCAGTTTAAGGGACTTCGCTAACGGAAACCATTCATTAAAGATTTCTATTTCTGTTTTTTCATTATAATTCTGATTAGAGTCCCAACGATTTTTGATGGCAGCAACTAAAAAACCAGCCATATTTGGAACTTCATTCCTGGATAACGCTACTTTAAGAGTGGCAATAGCTCTAAGCGTTGTTTCGCTGGGGACAGACTTAATCACCTTTTGCAATGTGGAATTCATCGGAATACCCAATACTTCTAGCTCATTTTTGATAGTGTCGTTAATTACACCTACCGACTTTTTGGCTGAAAGATTTAAAATATTCGGAGTTTCAGGTGATGAACTTTTAGGTGACTGAGACTGGCGTAACTCTAGTTCATCTCTCAGATGCAAGTTTTCTTTTTCCAAAAAGTCTACTCTGTGTTCCAACTCCGAGACTGATAAAATTCGCCCATAGGCAACTTCGAGTTGATCTCTTAGTCCCCTGTTTTCAGCTTCAATCCTTTGCAGCCTGTCTTTTAGGGTTTGATATTTCGCCTTCCAAGAGGATTCAGAAGTTCTTTCCTGTGGTGGCAATTTCTTCTCATCCAAACACTGTTCTCTCAGGGATTGGATTCGCTCCTTAATTTCTGGCTCCTTGTAAAGCCAAGCTTTGCTAACGTCAGCAGCTTCGGCTACGGTGTTAAAGTTGATTTTTTTCTTATCCTTAATCAACTGCTGGATAGCTTTATCGGTTCTGGCTTTAGCTTCATCCCTTTTCTTGATGGCATTCTCCTTCAATCCATCAGTATTCCTTTCATGCTTCATTTTCCGCCTCCTCCAGTGCAGTGATGATGCGCTCCAAATTTTCTTTAACAGGCAAGTTTTCCTTAAGAATCTCCCTAGACCTCCTGCTATCTTGATTTTCGTATGCCCACTCAACTATGTTGGTAGTACGCTCTAGATGGTCTTTGTGCTTATCCAAATATCGAGTATCAGTTTTAAAGTGAGTACAACTTAAACACTTGTTAGCCCCATAAGGGCAAACACCTTGAACAATAGGCAAGCCACATAATCCATTAGGAAGGGCTTGAGCTAGGATATTCTTTCTCATCCACTGCTCATCTATACTGTTTGGATCAATTCCTTCTGTCATTTCAGCTTTGACATTATCCGGCTCTACTACCTTGCCAGTTACGTCAACCATCCTGTGCTTAAACTTTGCAAATTCTTCTTTTAATGTTTGATCGTGAATATGTGCATAAACACTAGTCATTTCCGGTGTCTCATGCCCTAAAAAACGTTGAATAATATGCTGAGGAACACCAAGATTAATCATCCGAGTACCAACTGTGTGACGGAATTGGTGTGCTTGGAATCGCCAAGGTGTGCCTGATTTATCACAAATATTGCAATCGTAAGCTAGTTGGTTGATTACTTTAGAAAATACTCCCTGTTTTATAGCCTCTTTTTTGTGCGAATGATATGTGGAGGCAAATAAATAAGGGTAGTCACCATGCTGTTGTCTAATCTCTTTTTGCTGCTCTTGTATTACCGCAGCTATTTCTAAAGAAATAGGAATACTATGATCTTTCTTCATTTTGTACTGATAGTAATGAAGAAAATAATCGCCACTTAAGTCTTGAGTCAAACAATTAAATGGCATCCTACATAATTCGCTGATTCGCATTCCTCCATCTTGAAGAATTAGCACCATCCGCTGAAAAGTTGGTTCTAGCTTGTCTAAGTTTTGGTTTAGTTGCTGCATTACTTCTTCAGGAATGAAGCGAGGTTGTCTTTTAGGAATGCTAGGGAAGTCTTCTTGATAAATTAAGCGTTTATCTGGTACATTTAGCCATTCCTCTCTCGCACAAATCTCTAGAAAAGCTTTCAGTATACTAATATTTCTGTGTCTAGTTGCTTCTGCTAGATTAGATGATAACAAATAACTTAGGTAATCCTCAACCAAAAAACGGTTAATTTGTTCTGGTAACAGTTGAGGATATTTTTTGCTAACAAAAATCGAAAAACTAACTAATCCTTGCAATCTAGACACAGCTTCCTGCAAAGAATATATTGCTAACGTATACTTGATAAATCTTTTTGCTCCATCACGAAGCCATAATTGTTGAATGCGAGAAAAGTTCAGAGTGCGTATAGAACGTGATGGATTACATTTTATGCCAAGTTTACCAATATCCCATACATCTTTTTTGTACTCATCTCTGTCGTCATAAAAATCATGAACAAACTTGTATATTTGACTTAATGTATAGATGCGTGGATCTTCGGTAGAATATTCCACTAATTGCTGATTACCATGTAATGCAGTGCCAGTACCGGATCTATACATACCATTCATGAGTAAATAAGAACGAAATGATGTTGCTAAATAGTGGACATCTCGCTCCATTAAAGAAGACAATTTATCTGATACAGTATTTAACCAAGAACAAATCTGTCTAATTTCGCTGGCTTTACGCCATAGAGTAGCAATCTGCCACTCTTTTGCATCCATCTTTTGCCAACAAGCATATTTAATTTCTGCATTTAGGGATGGAGATAGACACTCAAAATAGACACTTTTCTTGCCATGATAATTCAAGGATGTTTTGTCTTGAATTGGGCAGTCACCAATACACCATTTATCTTCTGCCCAATAACCTTGAAGTTGATCAGCTAATTTTTGTTGCTTTTCTAAAGACCATCTAATCTGTAATGCTTCCATTATTTATCTCTCTTATTTAGATAATCTTGATAAGCTTCTTTCATGTCCTCTTGACTGAGGTGAGTGTAAGTATTGAGAACAGTTTGAACTTGAGCGTGTCCTAATCTTTTCTGAACATGAGCAGCATCCCATCCTGCTCGAATTAACTCTGTTGCGTGGCTATGCCTGATCATGTGAGGACGAGCATATACATCGGTTTTTTCGCTCAATCTTAAAAATAATTGTGCGACAGCACCGTATGTCATTGCTTGCCCAATCTTGCCTTCCCAAAGATTTACAAAAATGTAATCACTGTCTGTATCGTTAAATTCTGTAAGTAAATATTCTGAATAGATACCCATTAGCTCTTGGCTAACGTGAATAGAATACTTATTTTTGGTTTTTACTCTAGCTCCGTTAGCATTATCATCTCTTGGCACAATCCAAATGAGATTATCCCAAGACTGGATATCAGAATGCCTCATACCTAAAGCTTGTCCGATGCGAATACCGCTTTCATAGAGTAAAGAGATTAGAAATTTATCTCTTAATCTATGACACGCAGCAATCAATTGTTGAATTTCTTCTTTTGATAAAGTTTTAGGTAATCGCTTCGGCTCTTTCAGCTTAATCAGCTTGGTTCTAATGGGTTTACTTTTGCTGATGTGATGAAGAAAGGGCTTGTATTTCCTTCCTGGCTGCATTCTAGATGTATAAAGTGGAATGCCTGTAACTACTCCTAGCCTTTCCTGGTAGTCGTAGAGCATCGCCACCGAGGTAATAATTAGATTGACTGTTGATTCAGTTCTTTTGGCTTTTTGCTCATAAATAGAAGCAACGTTTGGCTGTGGACTTCTTAGCCAAGCTATGAAATCAGCAATATCTGACTCTTTAATTTTTGTCCAATCTTTATTTGTGTCTCCAAGGTATTCCCAGTAAAGTTTCAGGTGATAAGCGTATGATCTAATAGTGTTAGGAGATTTTTCAACGCTTTTCAAATAGCTTAAAAATTGTTGAATTGGTTGAATCGGCAAATAATCGTCTCCTAAAACCGTCCAAGTAAATTTATCGCTATTAGGAAGTTTTACTTTTTGAACTTTCACTTCACTTTGTAGATTTTATCTACTTTGTAGAATTGCTGCTGTTTACTATTCTACAATGAATGAATTTCTATGTCAAGATTGTTGTTGTTTACTTTAAAGAATTGTTTTTAAGAGCTATAGTTTTAATTTATGATGTAATAAATCACCTTTTGCTAATGTGGTTACTCCTACAGTGTTAATGGGATTTTGCCAAGGACGGTTATCAATTTCATATTGACAATTTTCACTCAAAGCCAAGCCCATCATATCTAAAGCTTCACTGTAGGAACGATAAGCAAATTGAGGTTCGATTAATGCTCTGATTCCTACAGTTTGATTATGGCGATTTTCGAGAATATTAGCAATTTTTTGCTCTGAAAATACAAATAATGCCATATCTACAGTTTTGCTGGCTGTATTTAAGGTTTTAGCAATTAAACCATTACTAGAATTACTCCAAGGTTGAGTTGGTGAAATGGGTGAAAAATTGACGGTGAGTTTAGTGTTAACTAAATTGATTTCTTGAGGTGAACGCACAGATTTTTGTAGTCCAAATCTACTATCTGTTTTTCCTGCTGGTCCATCACCCCACATAATGTTAAATTCTTCTGTTAATAGATTTGCTAATTCTGGGCTATCAATTTTTAATAAATTATTGGCATTACCTAAACTGCTGGAATTGCTAAAATCTCCTGAAGTATCGCTTAAGGTAAAATTTGCAGAAGTAATAACCACAAAGCGATGATCGACAATGATAAATTTATGGTGCATTAAACTACTACCAGCAGAACCATCAGCAGTATCATCTATCCAGGGAATTTTGCTATTTTGGATAATTACTAAAGCATCACGTTGACTAATTTCATCTGGTGTGATTTGATTGTCTTGATTGATATCAACAAATTTGCGAAATTCGTTATATCGTTCCTGTTCCCTTTTTTCTAGTTTCTGTATTTCCGTTGTTGTGAAACTACTCCAAGGACGAGAATAGTTATTCTCTAAAATTACCCTGACTTTAATCCCAGCTTTTTGTTTTTGTGCTAATGCTTGGGAAATTTTCGGTAAACGCAGTTCTTGAACTGCTATATCTATTGTAGATTGGGCTAGAGAAATAACATCAAGAATCTGTTTTTCTAAGTCATCTCCTAAGCGGGTTTGCTGACGATAAGTTTCTTGATATTCTGAAGATTGGGAATGATTGAAGTAAACTTGAATTAACGGATCTTGCGGTAATGGTGCTAAACGTTGATTTGAGGATTGGACTTTTTGACAACTGCTGAGGGTAAATAGAAATAAAAATATATAAGATAAAAACTTAAGATGGTGAAAAATAGACATGATCATCTGATACAAATAGATAAAGGGTAGACATGATTTATTATTGCTCATAAAGTGTATGTGGAATCATGTAAACAATTCGCTGCACTCACGACGCTCAAAATCTACCCGGAAACGTAGAATTACTCACACTTTTTCAAGATTTACTAAAGTAACTGTACGTGATTGATTATCAAATTTATTGGTTTTATGCAAATATATTTAGATTACAGTGCTACTACTCCAACTCGTCCCGAAGCGATCGCTGCTATGCAAGCAGTATTAACTCAACAGTGGGGTAATCCTTCCAGTTTACATGAATGGGGCAACCGCTCGGCTTTGGTTGTGGAACAAGCGAGAATGCAAGTTGCAGCTTTAATAAATGCTGTTCCCGAATCAATTATTTTTACCTCTGGGGGAACAGAAGCAGATAATTTAGCAATTATGGGTGTGGCGCGATGTTATGCTGTACCCCAACATATAATTATTT
Source organism: Anabaena sphaerica FACHB-251 (assembly GCF_014696825.1). Lineage (NCBI taxonomy): Bacteria > Bacillati > Cyanobacteriota > Cyanophyceae > Nostocales > Nostocaceae > Anabaena > Anabaena sphaerica. Next base: position 11,992 of record NZ_JACJQU010000029.1, read on the forward strand.
CTAGTGTGGAACATTCGGCCATTTCCGAACCTGTGCGAATGTTAGAAAGCTGTGGTTGGAAAGTTACCCGTTTAAGTGTAGATAGTCAAGGAAGAGTTAATCCAGAAGATTTAAAATCAGCTTTGCGACATAATACAGTTTTGGTATCTGTGATTTATGGACAAAGCGAAGTGGGAACAGTGCAACCGATTGTAGAATTGGGTAAAATTGCTAAAATACATGGTGCTTTGTTCCATACCGATGCGGTACAAGTTGCAGGACGTTTACCCCTAGATGTGCAGACTTTAGCTGTAGATTTATTGAGTTTATCTAGTCATAAATTATATGGACCCTTGGGTGCAGGTGCTTTATATGTGCGTCCAGGTGTGGAGTTAATTTCTTTGCTGGGTGGTGGTGGCCAGGAAAAAGGACTGCGTTCAGGTACACAAGCAACACCAGCTATTGCGGGTTTTGGGGTAGCTGCGGAGTTAGCGGGAAAGGAGTTGGAGACAGAAACAGCGAGATTGATCAAGTTGCGCGATCGCCTATTTTCTCTTTTAGCAGATGTTGCCGGTTTAATTCCTACAGGTGATATGATTCATCGTTTACCCCATCATCTTAGTTTTTGTTTAGAATATGCTGATGGTGAAAAAATCAGTGGTAAAACATTAGTTCGTCAGTTAAATTTAGCGGGAATTGGTATTAGTGCGGGTGCTGCTTGTAATAGTGGAAAATTAAGCCCCAGTCCAATTTTATTAGCTATGGGTTATTCTCAGAAACGGGCTTTGGGAGGAATTAGATTAACCTTGGGAAAACAGACAACGGAAGCCGATATTGATTGGACGGCGATGGTTTTGAAACAGGTTTTGCAGAGGTTGACACAAGATTTATACCTATTCATAATTCGTAATTCGTAATAGTGCCTCCGGCTACCATTCTGGATACGTAATTATTTATTTTCTCCTATCTTCCCCAATCACCAATCACCTTGAATAGTAAAAGCTGCCCAATAATCAGGTTTAGAAAACCGCTTATCATTTAACATTTCAATCTGTGCTTCTCGTAAGGCCGTAGCTGGTTTTAAACCTCCTTGTAGCATCTTTTGATAAAATTTTCCCATCAGTACCGATGTCCCCTGATCAGAGACATTCCATAAACTCATAACCACACGAGAACTACCTGCATACATAAATCCTCTTGTCAATCCTATTAATCCTTCTCCTGCGATTTCTTTACCTAAACCTGTTTGACAAGCACTTAAAACCACCAAATCTGCGGATAGTTTGAGATTAAAAATATCATGCAGACGTAAAAAGCCATTTTCTGGCTTACCTTGTTGATCAAAAAGTGAAAGAACCAACCCTGATAACTCTGGTTGTTTACTGTTAACAATACCGTGAGTAGCAAAATGTATGATTCGATATTGACTTAGTTGAGAACTTGTAGCAAATTGGCGATTAGCCGCAAAATCATACGCTTGTAAACTTTGATATTTTGGTATTAAGTTTAAAATTTTTTCTGCTTCTTTGCGCGTAAAACGTAATCGAGCAAATCTGATATCTGTATCACTAACGGCTCTTTTTAAAGCCAGATATTCTAAATTATCTGTATTTCGTTTGATTGGCGTTTTTTGACTAATAAAACGTTCATCATCAATGTCAAATACCGGGTCTGCTAACAAGGCTAAACCCTTAGATGGAGTTTTGCGCCCTTTTTGTTCAGTGCGGAGAATTGCCACTGTAGAAGCTGATGGTAGAGTAATAATTTCGTGATTAACTATTAAGAATTTATATTGTTCAGGATCAGAATTAGGAGATATTAAAGCTGCAAATGGTAAATATTGTAAAGCACCATCACCAACAATAACTAATCTTTTATTTGCTAACTTTTCTGCAACTGGATTAAGTAATATTTGCGTTAAAGGGACTGCGGCTCTAGCTACTATTTTTCTTCCAGATTGAGGTTTAATAATTTCATTACGGAATTTTTTAACTAAGGAGACTATATCCGCATTTTTAGGAAGTTCATAACTTGTTATTTCTGTTTTTGAAACTGCCCAAAGATAACTCTTTTCTTCACCAAGGGAATATTCTAAAAGTAGGGTATTTTCACCTAATACCTGTTGTTGAATTTGTGGTAATGTCAACGGTTGGGGTTGAGTTAAAGCAGCATAACGCGGACTCTTAATACGAATTTGTGTTTTAATATCCTGAGATTGTTTTAAAAGTGTAGCAGTTTCTGTTTCTAAAGCTTGTATTTGTTCGGGTGTAGATTTGCTATTAAGTAATTGAATACGGAGTTTTTCATTATTATCAAGTTGTTTTTGTATATTCCGTTCTGCTTGTAGCAACGTAGAATCTACACCTTGACGAATATCTGCATTAGCTTCTGTAATTAATTCTAACAAACTACGAGCGCGGGCGCTTTCATTAGCGTGCAGTGCGAGGGCATCATAACCTTTTGATGGTTGTTGTTTGTGCAATTGCATTAATAGGTCAATATATAATTTATAATAACTTTGAACACTGGAAAAATAGGAAGTGCGTAGAGTTTCACTAGTAATTTTAGTCCGTAAATTTTCAATTATCTTGATAGCTGACTGGATTTGAATCAATGCTTCATTGAGATTACCTTGGTTTCGTTGCAGGTAAGCAAGATTACGAAGAGTATTAGCTTCTCCACCTCTATCCCCCACGTCTTGATATAAAGTCAAAGCTTGGTTGTATAATGTCAATGCTTTCTGCTTTTCTTTCAGGGAATCGTACACAGAAGCAATATTGTTGAGGATATTAGCCTCCCCGCTTCTATCACCCACTAATTTTTTTAGAGGCAAAGCTTGGTTATAAAATGTCAATGCTTTCTGATTTTCTTTCAGAAAATTGTAGACACTGCCAATATTATTAAGAGTAGTGGCTTCTCGATCTTTATCTCCTAACAATCGACATATAGGTAAAGCTTGATTGTAGAAATCTAATGCCTTTTGCTTTTCTCCCAATTCATCATAAACACTGCCAATATTGTTAAGAGTAATCGCTTCTCCACGTTTATCTCTCTCTGCTCTTCTTAGGGGTAAAACTTGGTTGTATAACAAAACTGCTTGCTGTTTTTCTCCCAAAGAGTCGTAGAGTAAAGCAATGTTATTAAGAGTAGTGGCTTCCCCACGTTTATCTCCTATTTGCCTTCTCAAAGGTAAAGCTTGGTTATAGAATTCTAATGCCTTCTGTTTTTCTCCCAAATCATCGTAAATACTACCGATGTGGTTAAGTGTAATAGCTTCCCCTCTTTTATCTCCCACTTTTTTTCTAAGGAGCAAAGCTTGGTGATGAAACTCAAGTGCTTTCGGCTTTTCTCCTAACAATGAATAGATATAGCCAATGTAACCAATAGCAGCAGATTCTGAACGAGTTTCACGCATTTGGTGATACAGTTTAGCTGCCTCTTCAAATTTAGTAATTGCCTCCTTTAGAGATGCCGATGTACCTTGTTGAAATAGTTTTTCAGCCTCTGCATAAGCTGTTTCAGCCGCCTCAGATGTTGCAGGTTGTTGGGCTACAGTTGTCATTCTGCCAGGTATGGCAGCTACAGGCTCAGAGAGTAATAATATACTGATAATTCCTGGTAGTGATATCAAGTTGAGAAACATCAATAGTATTTTTTTCTGCCTGTTTGCCATAACTGCACCTGTAATTAGCAATACCTTGTCTAAATATAAGCGATTGTCGTTGAAGAGAGTAGGATGGTTATCAATGCTGCTTGGTTAACATGGGATAGAGGAAAAACAAAAAGCTGAACGTTTAGCAGCCAAACTGCGAGAATTGAATATTAACCCAGACAGTTTATCAAATCTCCAAATTATGGCTGAACTACCCAAAACCCTAGAAGATGCGATCGCTCAATCCCGTGAAGCGGTAAAATCGGCTTTAGCTGATGGTGTGACTCGTATTCAAGTGGAGTTACTGTTCCCAGAACTCAAATTTATGCCCGTAGCAGAACAATTTCTCCCCTTGTTTGCTGAATATGAATCTCGTCTCAAAGTCTTCTTTGCTGATGCTGGTGCAGCCGCTTTAGCCCGTCGAGATTGGGCAGATTCACCATTTAAAATTTTAGATATCGGCACAGGAAGGACAGCTTCTCTAGAAGCAAAAATTCAACCAGAGGATGAAATTTTCCTGTTTATCGCCCCTACTTCCGTAGAAGTACCGCAATTAGAAAAACTCTGTGAAATTATCGGCACACGCCCCTTTGTGATGTTAAACCCCCGTTTAGAAGATTCTGGTACAGTGGGTATTGGTTACGCAGCGAGAGAAACCCGCAGACGTTTCATTAGTACCATTGAATCTTGCTATTATCTGCGTCCAGTCGATGAAGAAAGCGCCCTCATGCGCTGCTATCCTGGAGATTGGGAAGTGTGGTTAGAAACCGAAGGCGAATATCAAAAAGTAGCCGAATTACCTAAAAAACCTTCCGGTGATGAAATAGACATGATCCTCATGAAAGGACAACCGCAAACCAGCGACGGAACACCCGCCAAAAAACCCAGTGTATTTAAGAGTTTGCAGCGGTTTATCAAGGCATTGAGTAGTTAAAAACCTTCATCATCATAATATCTTGTGGGGTGGGCATCTGCCTACCCTTAATTTTGAGAACGCGCAAGTAACAGAGAAATGAACCACGAAGACACGTTCACCGAAGGTGTTCCCGAAGGGTAGGACACGAAGCGGCTTCCCAAAGGGTAGGACACGAAGGAAGAAGAGAAGAAGATAGGTCATCTTACATCAGGGAGGGAGTATGCTATTTAAGACAAAAATTAAAAACTAAAAATCCACTGCATGGACAAAACATCAATTACTCTTTATAGACGATGACGGTTTAGGAAAAAGATCCCCGACTTCTTAACAAAATTTCTATTCAGAATCTATAGTTGACAACAGAAGTCGGGGATCTAAATTGTTTCACATCACAATAATACCCACCCCAAAAACGCCAGAACCAACAACAAAGGCATCAACCAATCACCCCAACGCACATATAAAGTCTGCGTTTGACGAGGATAAATAATTTCAGCGTGGGTTTCATAGGAATTATATCCTGATTTCCATAAAGTTCTCCCATGCGGATCAACAAAAGCCGAATAACCGGTATTTGTTGCCCTCACAGCCCATCTATCAGTTTCAATTGCTCTCATGATATCCTGGGCATGATGTTGATCTGCCATAGCAGCAGTATAATGGGCATCGTTAGAAGAACTCAAAATAAATTGCCCACCATTAAAAGCTTGATATCTGAATATTTCTGAAAAAGCAGACTCATAACAAATACCAACAATAGCCCGCCCCAAGGGAGTATCAAAAACTTGATTTTTTGCCCCATGTACTTGATGTTCATCTAAAGGAGATAACCGTTGAACTAACGCCCCAACAATTTCTTCAAAAGGAACAAATTCCCCCAAAGGAACAAGTTTTGATTTGTCATATCTGCTGGTAACTTCCCCTTTACTATTCACACCAAATAAACTATTAGTATAGCTTTTCCCCCTTTCACCAAAACCACCAATCCAAGCAATTACACCTTTATCTTTCACAGCATCCAATAAAGGAGTATTTTTAAAATTGCGTTCATATAAAGGTAAAGCACCTTCAGGAGTCAGAACACCATCAACACCTTGACTTGCCAACTGTAAATATCCATTAGTGTAACCTGTAATTGCTTTGCGATATCCTTGAGGAAGCAACTTAATTTCATTAGGAATATTACCTTGAATAACACCTATTTTCAAATCTGAATTTTCATTATTATTCAAAGGTTGAGAATAAAGAATAAACCCTAAAATATGGGAAGTAATTAACAGTATTGTAGCTGAAATTAAGTATTTATTAAAGAACCGCAGAGACGCAGAAGTTTTCCTTTCCTCCTCTGCGCCTCTGCGTCTCTGCGTGCAAAAATAAATCCAAGACTCCGCAACCAACCCATTAACTGCCACAATAACCGCAGTTACAGTATTAGGACCGGAAAGTTGCCCCAAATGTAAAATTACCAAATTATGCGGTGATTGAGTGTAAGCAAGAGAACTCCACCATAAAGAACCAGAACTCCACAAACTTTCTAACCCACACCATAAAGCTGTACCAATTAAAATCCGTAACCACGGTTTTTGCTTGTCTAACCGCACCATTAAAAATGCCCAAAGGGAGACTAATAGACCTCCCCAGAGGCTAATAAATGACCAACAGAAGATGGTAATAAATAAACTTGGCCACCAGGGAACACCTAACCAGTTCATGGGATGAATACCGGTGAGCCAAGAAAGGGCAATTCCATGATAGGCGATCGCCCATAAAAAAGCATGGAGGATAGTTTTTTTGGTTGTATTTTTAACAACCAAGACCCAGAGAGGGGCAAGGGTGAACCAGGCTAAGAACCAAGCGCCAAAGGGGGCGACGGTTACACCCATGAGAATGCCACTGATAAAGGATAAGGTGTAAAGATGAAAGGATGAAAACAGCTTTTTTCCCAAATACTTCATACTTTATCCTTCATCCTTTATTCTGCCTCTTCTAACTCGCCAGTATCACCAGTATCGGGGGGAACGATCGCTACTCCGGTAATGGCATCATCTTCGTCTAAACGCTGGACTCTGACTCCGGTTGCCGTCCGTGATTGTACGGAAATAGCATTCACAGCTTGACGAATGATAATACCGCGATTTGTCGCCATCATAATTTCTTCGTCGCTGTTGACAATCCGCAGGGTTGCTAGTTTGTCTTTGGTTTTGCGGTTTTTGAATTTGGTGGCGGTTAAACCTTGTCCGGCACGGTTTTGGAGGCGGAATTGTCCCACTGGTACGCGCTTTCCATATCCTCCCATTGTAATTACCAACACCCAAGGACCAGTGCTGTTGCTGTTTGGTGCTTCTGTGGTTTCTATGGTTTCTTCGGTGGCTTCGCTGGCTTCGATGGTTTCTTCAATTTCGATGATTTCTTCTTCGATGTCCGCTTCTGTCTCTGTATTTAAAGTATCAAGAATTGCGGCAGGAAGAATATCCATTCCCACTAATTCATCACCGGCTTTGAGTTTCATGGATTTTACCCCACGAGTTGCCCTACCCAGGGGACGCAGTTGATCATGGGTACAACGGAAGTGAATGGCCATGCCATGACGTGAACCAATAATGATGCTATCTTCTACTTTGGCACGTCTGACCCAACGCAGTTGATCGCCTTCTTCTAAGGATATGGCAATTAATCCGTTAGCGCGAATGTTGCTAAATGCTGCCAGTGCGGTTTTTTTGATGTTACCGCCTTTGGTGAGCATGACCAAATATTCATCTTCCCTAAATTCGTCTACGGGGACGATGGAGGTGATTTTTTCTTCTTTGGGTATGGGCAACATCTGGACTATGGGTGTACCCCGACTGGTGCGGGAACCCAAGGGTATTTGATAGGTTCTTAGGCTATAGACGACTCCGCGATCGCTAAAGAACAATACGCTATCATGGTCACAGCAGGTTAAGAAATGTTCAATGGTATCATCATCTTTGACCTTAGCCCCGGCTTTACCTCTGGTGGCACGGCTTTGGGCTTCAAAGGTGCTGACGGGCATCCGTTTGATGTAACCTTGTTTTGTTAGCAGAATTAGGACTTTTTCATTAGCAATCAAGTCAATATCATCTATTTCCCCTTCTGCGTGGGTAATAGCTGTGCGTCGGGGTGTGGCAAATTGGGTTTTGATTTGGGCAACTTCGGTTTCTATGATTTCCAGCACCCTTTCCCGTCTGTCCAAAATATCCCGTAAGTCGGCTATTTGGATTTGTAATTCTTCGTGTTCCAGGCGAATTTTATCTGCTTCTAGGGCTGTTAAGCGTCGCAGTTGCATTTGTAAGATTGCATCTGCTTGAACTTCGGAAAGTCCATAATTCGTGATTAACTCACCTTTGGCTGAGGGTGCGTCTGGGGCGCTACGAATGAGGTTGATAATTGCGTCTAAATGTGATAAGGCAATTAATAAACCCTGTAACAGATGATCTCTTTCCTCTGCTTTTCGCAGTTGGTAACGGGTACGTCTGTTAATGGTTTCGATGCGGAAATCCAGGAAGACTCTTAAGAAGTCTTTGAGGGTGAGTACATGGGGTTCCCCGTTGACCAAGGCCAACATATTCGCGCCAAAGTTGGACTGGAGTGGAGTCTGTTTATAAAGGTTATTTAAAACTACACGGGGATAGGCATCACGTTTTAATTCTATGACGATTCGCATTCCGTCGCGATCGCTTTCATCCCGAATATCTGCAATTCCCTCAATTTTCTTATCATTCACCAACTCCGCAATTTTTTCAATTAATGCGGCTTTGTTGGTTTGGTAGGGCAATTCTGTGATAATAATTGCGTCCCGTTCTGGTCTATTGCGTTGTTCAATAGTTTCAATACTGGCCACACCGCGCATGGTAATAGAACCGCGCCCTGTGGTGTAAGCTTCTTTAATTGCCCCTGTACCTAAAACCAGCGCCCCGGTGGGGAAGTCTGGTCCATGAATGTACTGCATTAACTGAAGATCAGTAATTTCTGGGTTGTGAATTAATGCCACTAACCCATCAATCAATTCTCCTAAGTTGTGAGGAGGAATATTTGTAGCCATCCCCACCGCAATTCCAGAGGAACCATTGAGCAGTAGTTGGGGGATACGTGATGGTAAAACTGTCGGTTCTTGTTGGGAACCGTCGAAGTTATCGATAAAGTCTACCGTTTCGGCTTCGATGTCTTGCAGTAGGGAGGCGCTGGTTAGAGCTTGCAAACGACATTCTGTGTACCGCATTGCCGCCGGCGGATCGTTGTCTACAGAACCGAAGTTACCGTGACCGTTAATTAAGGGCGATCGCATGGAAAAATCCTGCGCCATCCTTACTAAAGCATCATATACCGCCGTGTCACCGTGAGGGTGATATTTACCCAACACTTCCCCGACTACACGGGCGCTTTTCCGAAAAGGGCGATCTGGCAGCAAACCCAACTCGTGCATGGCATAGAGGATGCGACGATGCACAGGTTTAAGACCATCCCTGGCATCTGGCAGCGCCCGACCTACAATTACGCTCATGGCGTATTCCAGATAAGATTGCGACATCTCTTGTCGTAAATCCGTCGGGATAATCCTCTCCTGTGAGGTTGTCATAACCTGCAAAACTCCAAAAATCGTAGATTTTAGCCTTTGTACTTGACAAAATACAAAATTATGTCAAATTAATCTTGAAAAATTGTCATATTTTGCTATAATTCTAACATATATTAACCTAGTTTGTGGCAAGAGTAGCTAAACAAAAAGATAATCCCAGAGAAACTTAAAATCAAAATACTATATCAGATGATAAACGAATCCTGATTGATCTATCCTGGAAACCAATATTGTTAGCTATTGTTAGTTAAAAAATCACCGCAAGTAATTAATAATATGTTGCCAGTCGTCTATGCTGATAAATTTCTAGAACACAATCCAGGAAACCGTCATCCAGAGAAACCCGAAAGATTGACAGCAATTGTTAAAGCTCTAAAAACAGCTAAATTTGCTGATAAAATTGCCTGGCGATGCCGAAGGCGAGCGAAGCTATCGCCTACTCCGGTAACATTAAGAAACTGGCAATTTTTATGAGAATCAGTCCACTCTCCAGAATACAGCAGGAATCAGGAGTAAAACTGGCTTTGTGTATAGGTTTCAATTTAGATTCTGTACCTCATGGATCTGCAATCTGCTGTATATCAAAGAAGTGCAAGAAATAGCCAAAACAGGAGGTGGCAATTTTTATGCAGACACAATTATTTCCCCAACCCTCAGATCCCCCCTAACCCTTGATCAGGGGGGAATTAAAGTTTAAAAATTCCCCTTTTTAAGGGGAATTTAGGGGGAGCGCGATCCAACATCCAACATGAGACTTGTGCATTCATCCTTTTAGCTTAATGATTACTAGAGTGGTTAGTTCACAGGTAGTAATAGCACTCTATCAAAAGTATGGGAATAGGATTCTCTACTTCTAGAAAGATGACATTTAATGACAGAAGTTTTAGCATAAATTGAAGTCAAATAATCGGAGTAAGTTTATGCCTTATAGTAAAATAGAAGAATTACCACAAGACATCAAAGACAGACTACCACAACACGCACAACAGATTTTTGTTGCTGCTTTCAATGCTGCTAAAAGTGATGGAATGATTGAAAATGATGCTTTAGAAGTAGCTTGGAATAGTGTTCACAATGAATTTGAACCAGACAGCGAAGGTAACTGGCATAGAAAACCAGAAGATCCTGCTATACATCATAAAGCTGTAATGTCTGGTGGTAATTAATTGTTTGACAAATAAATATTAAGTCATAGGCGGTTTATAATTTATCTAAACCGCTTTTTGCTGAGAATTCACTATGAACAATACCACAATCCTTTTTTGTCCAGTTGGTCAAACAGAACTTGATTTAATTGCTGCCAGTAATTATGCAGCCTTTCCGCCTCGACTTCCTTACCAACCAATTTTTTATCCTGTATTTAATGAAGACTATGCTGTGCAGATTGCCAGAGATTGGAACACCAAAGACAAAGCTTCTGGTTATGTTGGTTATGTAACTCGATTTCAAGTAAGAAGCAAATTTCTAGATAAATACACAGTGCAAACTGTCGGCAGTTCTCAACACCAAGAGTCTTGGATACCTGCTGAAGAATTAGATGAATTTAATGCTAACATTTTCCATAAAATTGAAGTTATTGCTGAATTTATAGGCAGAGCAAATAAATAAAATATTTTTTATAACACTAAGTATGCTAACTATCACAGACGAAATTAAAATTCGTCCTATGCAAGATCATAAACATGACTATCTGTTAATGGAAAAATGGCGCACAGATGAGAAAGTATTAAAATTTTATGGCGGCAGAGATTATCCTTATAACTTAGCAAAGGTAATAAAAACCTATAAACCAAGAATTTTAGGAAAAGAACCTCTCATTCCCTGCATCTTCTCTTATCAAAATATAGCTATTGGTTATTTACAGTATTATGAACTGAATAAATTACCCCAATATATCAGAGAAATGTATTCTTTAGAAGATACGAATCATGTCTATGGTATTGATTTATTTATAGGTGAGACTCAATACTGGAATCAAGGAATTGGTACAAAAGTGCTTTCTTCAGCTATAGACTATATATTTAGCCAACTGCCAGCTGTTAAAATCGTTATTGATCCCCATGTCAAAAATTTTCGCGCTATTCGCTGCTATGAAAAATGTGGATTTGTGAAAGTTAAGCTGTTACCCTGTCATGACCTACTCGAAGGTAAATATCAGGATTGCTGGCTAATGGAAAGAGAACGTAATAATTCATTACACTAAGAATAAATGAACCTGCTGGGATTTAGCCTCCGATAAAAACCATGACTCAAGCAACTACAAAAATTTGTATACTAGGTGGAGGCTTTGGTGGTCTCTACACCGCCTTGCGCTTAAGCCAGTTACCGTGGGAATCTACACCAAAACCTGAGATTATATTAGTCGATCAGAGCGATCGCTTTCTTTTCTCTCCCTTCCTTTACGAACTCCTCACCGGCGAACTACAAACCTGGGAAATAGCCCCACCATACCAAGAACTGCTACAAGGGACAGGAGTACGTTTTCATCAAGCCACCGTCTCAGAAATCGATACCGACAAGCAACAGGTACAATTGCAAGACGGCCAAAAAATTGTCTACGACCGATTAGTATTAGCATTAGGTGGGGAAACACCCCTAGATTTAGTTCCTGGTGCAGAAAATCATGCTTACCCCTTCCGTACCGTTACTGATGCTTATCAACTAGAAGAACGCCTGAGAGTTTTAGAAGAATTAAATCCTGAAAAAATTCGTGTTGCCATAGTTGGTGCTGGTTACAGTGGCGTAGAATTAGCCTGTAAACTCGCAGATAGAATTGGGGAAAAAGGCAGATTTCGGCTGATTGAAATTAGTGATCAAATTTTACGAACCTCCCCAGAATTTAACCGCGAAGCCGCCAAAAAAGCCTTAGATGCCAGAGGCGTGTTTATAGATTTAGAAACCAAAGTATTATCAATAGGAGAAGATACCATCTCTCTAGAGTATAGAAATCAAGTAGATGAAATTCCTGTAGATGTAGTAATTTGGACAGTTGGTACAAGAGTTTCTCCAGTGGTAAAAAATCTACCCCTCAAGCAAAACCAGCGCGGACAAATCACCACTACACCTACACTACAAGTCCTAGAACATTCCGAAATTTTCGCTTTAGGAGACCTAGCAGACTGTCTTGATGCCCAAGGAAAACAAGTACCCGCCACCGCCCAAGTAGCATTTCAACAAGCCGATTATACAGCATGGAACATCTGGGCATCTTTAACAAATCGTCCTTTACTTCCCTTCCGCTATCAACAGTTAGGGGAAATGATGGCCTTGGGAATAGATAACGCTACCCTCACAGGTTTAGGCATCAAGCTAGATGGTTCTTTAGCATACATCGCCCGTCGTTTAGCTTATTTGTATCGTTTACCAACTTTAGATCATCAGCTAAAAGTCGGTTTCAACTGGTTAGTGAGTCCTATTATTAAAACCCTTTCTCAGTAAAACAGGTGACAGGTGACAGAAAATGATTTTGTTATCTGTAGGACTTACGCACGTGTCACATCAAACATCTCTTCTAGGGTGCAGTCAGACTGCATAAATCCTGTCACTAAACAGATTTTTCACATTTGACGCACCCTATTAATATCCAGTTGCGTAAGTCCTGATCTGTTTCCTATCCCCTATCCCTCATGCAAAAAATCATCAAGATTCTGAAATCAAATCGTGTGACAATGGCAAACTAAATAGCAATAAATCTGTTTTGAACAGCAACGCTACCCAGATGAATGGGTAAAATTTTTATAAGAGAAATGCCGAAAACCCTTGAAGATGTGTTCGACTCAGGAGAACACATCTGGGCTATGGCTACGCCACGCAGGCTATCAGAATTACTTTCAGTTAAAACCGATGAAAAAACTGGGAGATTTTTAAAGAATGGACAATCTAGAAAAAAAGGATTAAACCGTTCTATTTCTGACGCAAGCTGGAGTGATTTGATCCTAAAAATCGAGTATCTCGCTGTGAAGCAAGGAAAGGTTGTAATTAAAATTAATCCTAAATACTCCAGCCAAGAATGCAGGAATTGTGGGCATACTGATGAGTCAAACCGTGATGGTGAAAAATTCATTTGTACTGAATGTGGGTATCACGAACACGCCGATATTGGTGCTGCAAAGACTATCAGAGATAGAGGTTTGGAAATAGTACGCGGGGACTCTGCGAAACTTGCTGTTTAACAGCTAAACGCCCAAAAGATGAGCCAGTGCGGTCTTGGGGTCTCCCCAAGTAGAGCAACTGGCGGTATCAGCACGCACTTTTGTGCAAACGTACTGAGTTTGGGAACCTGTGCAAACAGGATATTAGGATTGTAAAATCTTAAGAATCCCCGTCCATTTATGGCGGGAAGTGTCAAATCACTCTGGTTGATGGGTAAATGGTAGTGGGGATTATGGAAAAACCAAAAGTTATTTTTTTAGATGCTGTAGGTACACTATTTGGTGTTAAAGGCAGTGTAGGGGCGATTTACAGTCAGATAGCCCAGGATTTTGGAGTTTCGGTTTCCCCCGAAATTTTGAATAAAGAATTTTTCAAAAGCTTCAAAGCTGCACCACCACCGATATTTCTTGATCCAGATATTAAAGATATCCCTCAACGAGAATTTGATTGGTGGCGGATCATAGCCCTCAACACCTTTGAAAGTGCAGGGGTACTCAGGGAATTTTCCGATTTTTCAGCTTTTTTTAGCGAACTCTATATTCACTTTGGTACGGCTGAACCTTGGTTTGTTTATCCAGATGTTCCTCTAGCTTTGGTAAACTGGCGACGATTGGGAGTTGAATTGGGTGTATTATCTAATTTTGACTCTCGTTTATACTCAGTATTGCAAAGTTTAGGACTCAGAGAGTATTTTAAATCCATTACCATTTCTACCCAAGTACGTACCGCTAAACCAGATCCGGAAATTTTTAACATTGCTTTGCAAAGTCATAACTGTTCACCAGAGGAAGCATGGCATATTGGCGATAGCATCACAGATGACTATAATGGTTCTAGAAAGGCTGGTTTGAGGGGTATTTGGATTAACCGTCAGCAAAATTATTAACTTATCATCTACTGGTATAAAACTCAAACTTCATCTCCTTGCCTTCTCCATATTAGAGAGGGTGAGGGGTAGGTTAGTTTGTCATGTATACAACTGCAAACCTATGTAAAAATGTTGTTAATTTTTTTTACAATTATCTATATCACAACAATTCTAAGTTAGAAATGCTACAGTATACTGCATAAAATTCAGTAATTTAATCTGTTTAAACTAATGACAAAAACATTATCACAAATTTGGCAGCAGTTCCGGCAATCTTTTTCAGTAGAAGCTACTCTGAATACAACAACAGATACAGGTAAAGCAGTTTTAGCAGCGACACCAACTATTCACGAACAGAATATCAGTTTAGAAGTCTTAAAACCTGTTTTACAAGATTCATCTTCATTATTAGATTTGCTATGTTTACCATTAGCGCAAATTGTAGGTAAGGAATTATCATTTGTATCTCTTGGGGTTAATTTGCTCAACTTGTATGCTGAGATAAATCAAGAATGTCCTACTTTAGAAGACTGCGTATTTATAGTTAGTCAAGCTGCTTATTTACAAAGCACCAGAGAAATTTTGTCTTTATACCCAGCTATAAATTGGGATACTAACCTAGATAATCTTGAAGAATTTACAACAAATCTCCAAAATATTCAATACATTCAATTAGATGATCAAACTGCTCAAAATACAATTTCCTGTTTTCAGAACTCAGAGTTAGCATCTGCATTTAATCAAATATTATTATCCCGATTAATAGCCCCAAATGTCACAAAGTTTTTAGCTAATCTTTTAACTAAAAGAATTGCTGCCACTACTCACCGCTACATTATTAATGCTTGGATAGATGCAGGTAAGAACATCCAAGATTTAATTGCAGATTCTTGTGGAGAATGGGAGCAACAGCAGCAAGTAATTCAAAATATTGATGAATACTTGGAAAAATATATTGCAACTCAACCATTAGAAAAAGTCTTCAATCAAAACTACTCTTGGAAAGATATATATATTCCTCTCAAAGCCAAAACGGTAGATCAAAATGCCAATCCCTTGGATTTAGAAACATGGGTAAAAGGAGTTTTACTCAATCAGCAGAAATTAGAACAAGTTATATTTATCCAAGGTGAACCAGGAAGGGGTAAAAGTGTCTTTTGTCGAATGTTTGCTGATTGGGTGCGGCAACATTTACATCCTCTGTGGACACCAATTTTAATTCGTTTAAAAGATATTAACTCTTTTTCCTCTTCTTTAGAGGAGACTTTACAAGCAGAATTGAAAGTTAGGTTTATTGAAAATAATCATGATTGTCTGACTAATAAAAATACGCGATTTCTCTTTATTTTGGATGGTTTTGATGATTTGAATATTCATTCCAAGGTATTTATTCAACAAGTTGCTGCATTTCAGCAGAAATGTAAAAATCAAGCAGAAATGGGACATCGTGTTTTAATAACTGGCAGAACAAACGCTTTACAATATCTCCAAAAATTACCCCATAATTTAGAGCGAGTCGAAATCCTAGAAATGGATAGACAACTTCAGCAACAATGGTTAAAAAAATGGAATTTATTTCCAGGTCATGAAGGTAAGAAAACAGATCTAGATCAATTTTTAGGGAATAAGAAATGTCCATCAGCAATCAATAAATTGTCTTTTGAACCGCTGTATCTGCATTTATTAGCAGTAATGTATCGAGATGAAACTTTAGCATTTGAGCAGTTAGAACAGGCTAGTAAAAAAACTGCTAAGATTGTTATTTTTAAAGAATTTGTCAATTGGTTAATTGCCAAGCAGCAACCAACTTCAGATGATGGTGATGTAACTAATCAAGAAAATCAAAATTACCAATCAGATTTAAAACATATTTTTACAGAAATTGCTGTTGCTATTGTCCAGTCTGGGGGAGTATTTGGATCTATATCAATGATCATATCGCGGTTACAAGAGAAACAAATCGAACTTCAATCAATTTTAAGCAATTTTTACTTCCCTCCTTCTAAAAAACAAGAAGACCAAATTGAATGTTTTCATAAGACATTTAGTGAATTTCTGTTTGCTGAAAAATTAACAAAATATCTACAAGATTGGTCAAGATTTAATACTGATGACAAAATTCAAGAAATGAATTGGCAAATTTATGATTTGCTAGGATTTGGTAAAATTACCCCGGAAATGGTTGAATATGTAATCGGCTTACTCACACAGATTCCTGATTTATATTGGATCAATTTATTTAAAGTTTTGGATAATTTTTACACTAACTGGTGTCAAGGTAAATTTATTGATTCACCAGAACAAACATTAGCACAAACAAAGCTGCGACAATTACAACATTACAGCCAAAATTACAGCATTGAAAATTTAGGTCAGCGCCAAGTAGATATTTATGCAGGCTTGAATGTGATGATTTTGCTGTTGGAATTACAGCGATATGCTCAAGAACATGATGTGTTGAAAGAATACATAATTTTTTATCCATCTGGTCAAACCGAAGAAGATAATTTGAGATCAGACTTTCTGCGGATTATTAACTACTGTAATTGCTTGCAGGAAGAAAGTTTCAAAAGTATTGTTGGGCAATTCCTCAGTGCTACTCACCTTAGAGGTACTTACCTCTTCCAAGCAGACCTGAGTGGCACAGATTTGAGCCAAGCAGACCTCAGCCGTGCAGAACTTAGCCGTACTTATTTATCGCAAACAAACCTCAGCAATGCGTACTTGATAGCAGCTAAACTGATCCAATCAGACCTGCGTGGAGCTAACCTCAGCGGTGCTAACCTAATTCGTACAGACCTCAGAGGTGCAGACCTGAGTAATGCTAACCTCCAAGATGCAGACCTAAGTCAAGTAGACCTCAGTGGTGCTAATTTGAAAGGTGCTAACCTCAGCGGTGCATACCTGATTGGTGCTAACTTCGGTGATGAATTGTTTGGTTATATCCGCTGGGATAAGAATACTAACTGGCAAGATGTGGAAGGATTAGATGCTGCCAAGAATCTGCCAGCAGCTTTAAAGCAGCAGTTGAAAATCAGTTAAACCTGAAAATAGCTGTAAATTGTTTCCTATAATCAACAGGAATATTAAGTTGACACTCTCCGCGCTAAAGCCACGGAGATTCTTGGTTCAGCGAGTCCACAAAACTTTTTGGGTTTTGAGGTTTTGATTTTGGAGTTTTCAGCCTATTCTTTTATAAGACACTAGGGATAGCTTAGTAAGTATTTTCCAGAAAAGCGTAAATTACGCAATTCTGACTAGCCTCCACCAGTCTGGAAGTAACGATATATTTGAGAATCTATCCCGTATTCACTGTTTGTTGTTGAATCTATGAAGTCTTATTTAGCCGCCGCTATTCAAATGACCAGTGTGCCTGAACTACAGAAAAATTTGGCACAGGCAGAAGAATTTATTGATCTGGCTGTGCGTCAGGGTGCAGAGTTAGTGGGTTTGCCAGAAAATTTCTCCTTTATGGGAGAGGAAAAAGATAAACTCGCCCAAGCGGATGCCATCGCTCAGGAAACAGAAACATTTCTGATCAAAATGGCGCAACGCTACCAAATTACTATCCTTGGCGGCGGCTTTCCTGTCCCTGTAGATGGTACAGGCAAAGTCTATAATACTGCTTTATTAATAGACTTTAACGGTCAAGAACTCGCTCGCTACCATAAAGTACATCTATTTGATGTCAATGTCCCTGATGGTAACACCTATCAAGAATCTAGCACCGTCATGGCTGGTAAACTTTTACCCCCAGTCCATTTCTCGGAAAAATTAGGTAATGTCGGACTTTCTATTTGTTATGATGTCCGCTTTCCAGAACTGTATCGCCATCTAGCAGACAAGGGAGCCGATGTTGTTTTTGTTCCTGCGGCTTTCACTGCTTTTACAGGTAAAGACCACTGGCAAGTATTACTACAAGCTAGGGCAATAGAAAATACTTATTACGTGATTGCACCAGCCCAAACTGGTACTAACTATGCCCGTCGTCAAACCCACGGACACGCTATGATTATTGATCCTTGGGGAGCAATTTTAGCCGATGCGGGGGATAAACCAGGAGTGGCGATCGCAGAAATTAAACCCACTAGATTAGAACAAGTACGCCGGCAAATGCCATCTCTGCAACATCGAGTTTTTTAGGAACTCAGATCCCTGACTTCTTTAAGAAGTCAGGGATCTATCTCCTATTACAATCAATTTAATAACTAGGGTTTGCTGAAAAAGTTATCTGTGAGGATAGGGAACAGGGAACAGGGAACAGGGAACAGTTTCAAGTGTCTAGTAGAGATAAATTTTCCTCTCCGTCAGATAAAAATGTACAGTTTTGAAGTTCTTTCCCCAAAAAACTTTGCACTTTTAAAAAATCAAAAAAGCTAAAACTTTTTCCCTGTCATGTTTTGAGATTAATTCAGCAAGCCCTAACTAAACTTGGGTTTAGCTGATGACAATTTCACTAATTGAACGAGAAACCGAACCCATTTTAATTCAGACCCAGAACAAAAATTACCTTAACTTTGGCTTAAAATTGCTTCCGAGTAAATACTATCTATTAACTCACTCACTCGTTTAGAATCGTGAATTTTCCCTTGAGCTAAAGCCCCATAACTAAGCTGCTCATAATGTTCTTTTCGATCCCTGCGCTCGATAAATTCTCCCAATCTAGTAATGATTTGTTCCGCTAGATTTTCATAGGTTTTGTCGAGAATTTCCCAATGTTCATCCACACTAACACTGTAACTACAAAGAGCTTGTCTCCATTTCCATTCTCCTGTATTATCTAACTCCAATTTCAGTAAATATCCATTATCTCCATCTCTAATCCATTCAGGGATAGCAAAAATTGGCGTTGCTATGGCTGGAGTGGCGACAGAGCATCCTTCAATAATACTAAAAGCATAGGCATCTTGTAAAGTTGCTAATATTTGAAAATCACTTTGTGCTAACAGGTTGATTACCTCTTGATTTGGTAGCTGATTATAAAACCGGACATTATCTAACTCCAACAATTTTAAGTCGTTGTCATAGTGAGAAATATCTGGACAGTCAGTAGGTATCCCCCTACCAATACTCAGACTAGATGCAATATGAATAATTACAGGTAGTCCTAATAATTTAGCTTTTTTAGCAACTCTTAAAGCTACAATTCCTCCTTTACGAGCGATATGATTTCCTACAAACATTAAGTTTAAAGTTCCTGTATCCGTATAAGTTTTTGGTTGGGAAACCTTTAATATTGTATTAGGTGGAATTACTTCGGTTTTTTGCAGAACTTGATCTAATTTTTCCCAACCTGCATTTTTGAGAATAAATTTTTTTCTAGCGAAATTAGATGATGCTAATAAGCGAATACAATTATCTAAAACTAGTCTGTCTCTCAAAAATTTTCTTAATTTCTCCACAGAATAACCAGCATCAGAGGACATAATATGAGGGAGAAATATTTCATAGGAAACTATAAAAGGTTTTGTGGTGTAGGGAATAGCATTAAATGAGTGAATAATTTTAGACTTGTTCACAGGTTGCCATGCTGCTAAACT
This sequence comes from Anabaena sphaerica FACHB-251, assembly GCF_014696825.1. NCBI lineage: Bacteria > Bacillati > Cyanobacteriota > Cyanophyceae > Nostocales > Nostocaceae > Anabaena > Anabaena sphaerica. The sequence continues at coordinate 31,693 of NZ_JACJQU010000029.1, forward strand.
GGAGAGGGGATACCAAAATTTTTTTAAGGGAAATCTGCCAAAAGGGAATTCTTTGGGACGAATTAATTCATATTTTGAAAATTTAGGAGCATTGTGATTAATTATATGAGAAAACCCTGTAAGTATAACTTTAGTCATGGCTAACTCTTCTCTCACTTATATATTATCAAAAATATAGCAGGGAACAGGGAACAGGCAAAAACTATGATAGTCTTTAAACTCATGGACACGCTGTGATAATTTATTGTGGTATATAATGTGTCTTTAAAATTACTCATTACGTAAAATTTATCAAATTTTTACATCTGATTGCCATAAACACCACCGATTTATGCTGAGTATAACCGATTTTGTCAGTATATTTAAATAGATGAGAGAGCGTTAAGTATAAATTTTTAATTGAGAATTTTTATTAAGCATCAAGTATCAAAGCGTGGTTGCGTGGTATTTGATATCAGCTTTCCATCCTGTCATATCATGTCCGGGTAATTAGTTACGATATAAAATTTGTAGCGTCGTCACTTTTATGGTCACTGTTCAGGCGCACATGATATCACCTGTCACCTGCTATATTTCTATCAAAACAAAAACCGGGAAACTTTAACGCCACCCGGTTTATTTATGTAGAGGTATAGCATTGCTATACCCTATTTATTGCTGACAAAGATTAAACTTTAGCAGCTGCTCTCATTACCAATTCACCCTTAGCATACTTAGCAGCAAAATCTTCTAAAGAAACTTGCTTAATTTTGCTTGCATTACCAGCAGTGCCAAACTGCTCATAACGGTCAGCACAAACTTTTTGCATATACTTAATAGAAGGCTTGAGGAAGTGACGAGGATCGAATTCCTTGGGATTAGCTGCCAAAGCTTCACGAACAGCCGCAGTAATAGCCAAACGGTTGTCAGTGTCGATATTTACCTTACGCACACCACTCTTGATGCCTTTTTGAATTTCTTCTACAGGTACACCGTAGGTTTCAGGAATAGCACCACCAAATTGGTTAATCAGTGCAATCAAATCTTCGGGTACAGAAGAAGAACCGTGCATTACCAAGTGGGTGTTAGGTAGACGGCGGTGAATTTCTTCAATGCGGCTGATAGCCAAAATTTCACCAGTAGGCTTACGGGTAAACTTGTAAGCACCGTGGCTAGTACCGATAGCAACAGCCAAAGCGTCTACTTGAGTTGCTTCTACGAAGTTAACAGCTTCATCGGGGTCAGTTAACAGTTGAGAATGGTCTAGTGTACCTTCAAAACCGTGACCATCTTCAGCTTCACCAGCACCTGTTTCTAAAGAACCCAAGCAACCCAGTTCACCTTCAACGCTGACACCCAAAGAATGAGCTACGTTCACGACTTCGCTGGTAACTTTAACGTTATACTCAAAGCTTGCTGGGGTTTTAGCGTCAGCTTCCAAAGAACCATCCATCATCACGCTGGTGAAGTTGTTCTTAATAGCTGAATAGCAGGTAGAAGGAGCATTACCATGATCTTGGTGCATGACAATGGGAATCTGAGGATAGGTTTCTACCGCTGCCAAAATCAGGTGGCGCAAGAAGTTTTCCCCTGCATAATTACGAGCGCCGCGAGAAGCTTGTAAAATTACGGGGCTATCTGTGTCAGCCGCCGCTTTCATGATTGCTTGAATCTGCTCTAAGTTGTTAACGTTAAAAGCTGGGATGCCGTAACCGTTTTCAGCAGCGTGATCCAAAAGCAACCGCATTGGTACAAGCGCCATATATAATCCTCCTAATTTGGGTATCAGCTAGTCAGTTTCAGACAGGCGTAAGATTTACGCTAATCTTAAGAGTTTTTTCAACTTATAGGAAATTATATCTAGTATGGGGTGTTTATGTTTAAAAACTTTGCGGTCTTACTCTATCAAGGTAATCTATAGTTTTCATGTACTGTTGTCATGCTGGCTACTGTCAACGGTGTTGGTTTGGTATCCGGGGATGCAAGAAGCATTGGGCATTGGTTTATTAATCTTCCTCTACCTCCCCTACTTCCTGCCTCCTAACTCCTGACTCCTAACTTCTGAGTCACTAATGCCAAAATAGCGATCGCATAAGGTAGCATTAACAAAAATTGATAAGGAATATTTGCACCCAAGGCTTGTATTCTTAGTTGCAAAGCTTCTGTTGCACCAAATAACAGGCAGGCTAAGGCCGTACCTTGGGGATGCCATCTACCAAATATTAAAGCTGCAATGGCAATAAATCCTTTACCAGCACTCATCCCTTCCGCAAAAAATCTTACTTGTACTAAGCTGAGATACGCTCCCCCTAAACCAGCAAGACAGCCACTAATAATGACAGCAAAGTAACGCACCCCTTCTACTGATATTCCGGCTGTATCCGCTGCTTGGGGATATTCTCCCACAGCCCGCAAGGTTAGACCAAAGCTGGTGTTGAACAATATATATGTAGTTAATAAAAACACTAAAAATAGTAGATAAAATAAAATATCTTGCTGAAATAAAAGATTTCCAATCAGAGGAATATTAGCCAAACCGGGAATAATGATCGGTTTAATTTCTGGTAATCTTTGTGTACTGTTACTTGAAAATACTAACCGCGCCAAAAATGATGTCATTCCCGATGCGACAAGATTAATAGCTAAACCAGAGACTAACTGATTAACACACAAAGTCAGACACAAAAAAGCGTGCAGTAGTCCCACCATCCCCCCAACAATTAAGGTGGCTAATATACCCAACCAAGGATTACCAGAGTAAAAGCTGATTACAGCACTGGTTAAAGCACCTGTGATCAACATTCCTTCTAAAGCAATATTTAGCACTCCTGACCGTTCAGAATATAATCCTCCCAAAGCAGCATAAGCTAGGGGTACAGCTAGATGGAAACTGGCAACGAGATAATCAGAGAAGAAGTTCAGATTATTCATAAACTCTAGGTAATGGGTAGGCCAGACAGCCTGCAATACCTGAGTGTTTAAACTGCCACTTCCTGAGCCTTAGCTAGTATATTACCAGAAATATGATTTTTTAGTCGTAGTAGATATAGGAATCCGGTTTGATTCCTGAATTTACTCGTAGAGGTAGGGAACAGGGAACTCTTAACAGGGAACAGAAAAGAAGGAATATAAGGTGTACTGAGTTTGTATGGCTACGCCACGCAAGCTATCAAAAATCAAATAGGAGTCCCATAGATGAATTTACCATCATGTGCAAATTTGATTTCCAGAGTAGTATAAATTATCTTTAATATTAAGTCTAACTAATTAGCTATGATAAGTTTTCTTTTGTTGCTAATGGCTTTTTCCCTATTACCAAACAGTGATTACCACTCCTAACAGATATGATAAGTCTATCTTTCTGTAGACATAGACGCGCACAATCAGACATGATATAACTATTTGATTTCTAAACTGACTTGTGGAAGTAAGGAACATTAAGAAGATTTGTTTATAAATGATTTAGGATAGCTATATGACACTATTTCGACCTGAAGATTGCTTAATTTTAGTCGTAGATGATGTTAAATTAAATCTCCAAGTGATTGCCAACATTTTAGATAAAGTCGGCTATGAAATCACTTTAGTTTCTAATGGATATCAAGCTTTAGAACGTGTCCAATCTGCTCGTCCAGACTTAATTTTATTGGATTTGATGATGCCAGAAATAAATGGCTTAGAGGTATGTGAAAAAATCCAATCTAATCCAGAATTAGCAGATATTCCCATTATTTTTCTTTCTGCTAGTCAAGAGCAAGAGCATTTACTTCAAGCCTTTGAAAAAGGAGCAGTTGATTACGTCACAAAACCGTTTCATACTGCGGAACTTCTTGCTCGTGTAAGAATGCATTTAGAGTTGAAATATTCGCGGCAGAAATTGAAAAAATTGTTGGAAGAACAAAAGGAATTAGTCGAACAATTAGAAAAATTAGCTAACACTGATCCATTAACTGGAGTTTGGAACCGTCGTTATCTTTTAATGATAGCCGAACAAGAAATCAAGCGTAGTCAGCGATATAATTTTTCCTTTGCTGTACTCTTAATGGATATTGACCATTTTAAAAAAATCAATGATACTTATGGACATAATATAGGAGATGAAGTAATTATATTCATGACAAAAACAGTCCTCAATCATTTACGTCAACCAGATTGTTTTGGTAGATTTGGAGGTGAAGAATTTGTTGTATTACTACCAGAAACAGATATCGATGAAGGTGTAATAGTAGCTGAACGCATTCGAGAAAATATTAATAATGAATCCATTGCTGTTGAAGGTCAACAAGTCTCAATTACGGTCAGTATAGGTGTAGCAAGTTATAGTTTGGGAGATAAGACTATTGATGCTATCATTCAACGAGCCGATCAGGCACTTTATCAAGCGAAAAACCAAGGACGCAACCGGGTAATTGCTAATAATAATTATTAAATTATAAACTCCTGACTCCTGAATTATTACCTTAAATTAGAGCTTCTATTGCTTGTCGCACAGATGGAAACTGCTCAATTATCAAAGGTAGCTGCTCCATATCAAAAGCATCCAATTTAGTTTGCAGAGAATCCGCATAATCCACCAAGAACTGACACTGATACTCTTTTCCCCATGCCTTTAGACGCAGAATAAACTGTTTTAGCTCCCGCATTTTGAAAGTTTTACGTAAACTAGTCCATACCTTTTCTTCTTCCTCCTCTAACTTTATTAATAAGTCTGGTAAATTAATCGGAATATTTAAGAATTGCTGAAGCTCAATATTGGTGTTACAGCTATCTAATTGATTTGAGTTTTCAACAGTAATCACAGTCTGTAGATGTTTTCTTAATTCTTGCACAAGTTCGATACAGCTAATAGGTTTAGATAAAAACCCCTGACAGATTTGCTCAAGTTCATATTGCTCTTGAGCTTGAGATGAAGCCGTGAGAATCACGATAGGGATATTTTTGGTTTTTTCATCTTCTTTGAGATGCTGTGCCGTTTCTTTTCCATCCATGCGGGGCATTCTCAGATCCAGCAGAATCAAATCGGGATAGTGTAATTGAGCCAAATTAATCGCTTGTTGTCCATCTTCTACAAGCATTACCAAGTGATGAGTTTTATGAAAATATGCCTTGATTAATTCCCGATTTGATGCCACATCATCTACAACTAAAATTGTGCTGGGGGCAAACTGGTTTAAATCATCATCTTGGGCGGATTCAGGAACTATTTCTTTCAACCCATTCGCAGGTGAAACTGCTGGAAAAACAAAAGTGAAAATACTGCCTCTTTCCAATTCACTTTGGAGTGTTATTATTCCATCCATCATATTCATTAATCGCTTAGTGATTGCCAGTCCTAAACCTGTACCGCCATATTTACGATTGCTTTGTCCTGAACTCTGGACAAATGCCTCAAAAATGCTTTGTTGCTGCTCACGGGCAATGCCAATACCTGTATCTTCAACAGCAATTTCTAACCAAACTTTTTCTTCTGTGTTTATAAAATAAAGATGGGCGCGGATAGATATTTGAATGTATCCTTTGTCGGTGAATTTCAAAGCATTACCGACAACGTTAAAAAGGATCTGCCGCAACCGGACCTCATCAATGTAAATAGATTGAGGTACTGTGTCCTCAATGGTTGAGTGCAGGATTAAATTTTTATCACTTGCATATGGGCTAAATATTTGTAGAATCTCTCGAATTAGTCCTTGTAAATCAACAGGTTCATAGTGAAGTTCTAGCTTACCTGATTCAATTTTAGACAGATCAAGAATATCATTAATTAGTGCCAGTAGAGTTCTACCACTAGAGGCAATAGCTTGAACATAAGATGCTATGTGAGGTGCTGTAGCCTCAGATTGCAATAAATCCGCAAAACCCAAAATGGCATTCATAGGTGTGCGAATTTCGTGACTCATATTAGCAAGAAATTCGCTTTTAGCTTGGTTAGCAGTTTCGGCTTGCCGTTTCGCTTCCTCTAGCGCCAAATTTTTCAGCCTCAGTTCTTTTTCAGCGTGTTTGCGAGCCGTGATGTCCATCACAGTAACAAAGTAAGAAATAATTTCATCTGCTTCATTGTATATGGCTACCGCTTGACCAGATACCCAAATTACCTCTCCATCAGGCTTGCAGAAACGGTATTCCATCGAGAAGTAATGCCCTGCTTGGGTGAAGTTATTCCATTCAGTAAAAATGTTTTCTCTGTCGTCGGGATGAACTGCTTGCACCCATCCTTTACCCAGAGCTTCTGGGAGGGAAATTCCGGTTAATTCTGACCACCGGGGATTGATATACAAGCAGTTACCTTGTTCGTCAGCTTGAAAAATACCAACTGGTGCATGAGTGACTAAAACTCTATAGCGTTGCTCACTTTCTCTGAGTGCAGCTTCTGCTTGTTTGCGATAGCTAATATCACTTTCTAAACCAACCATCCGCAAAATTTTACCTGTTTCATCCCACAGTGCTTGCCCCCTGTTCAGAATCCATATATAGCTGCCGTCTTGGCGCTGCACACGGTACTCGCTGCTGAAAAATGGTGTTTTTCGGCTGAGGTGATCGTCAAGTTTATTCCTGACTTTTTCTATATCCTCTGGATGAATGCGGCTAGTCCACTGCTCGATAGAGTTACTCAATTCATGGGGTTGAAAACCGCGCATTTCCTTCCAGCGGTCAGATAAGAAAACTTCGTTGGTTTGCAGATTCCAATCCCAAATACCATCATTACTACCACGCAAAGCTAGTTGCCATCGTTCTTCGCTATCTTTTAAGGCTGATTCTATTTGTTTGCGACCAGTAATGTCTGTCAGCATCGCTAATGCGCCTAGATATCTTCCTGTAGCATCGACAATCGGTGTAGTAGAAACTATTGTCCACAAGTCGGAGCCATCTTGACGGCGAAATTTGAAATCGTGCTGCTCTTCAATACCTTGATTGCGACGTTCTAAGTATGTTTGGGCAATTTTCTGTTCCGCTATGCCCATAAAGGCAAATAAAGGTTTTCCCAGCATTTCTTCCACTGAATAGCCCAGCATTGCTGACATTTTGGCGTTTACAAAGCTGGTTTTGCCTTCTACATCCAGCATCCAAATTCCTTCAGTGGTTGTTTCCACAATGCGTCGATACTGTTCCTCACTTTTTTGGAGTGCAGCTTCTACTTGTTTACGTTCGGCTTCAAGCCGCACCCTTTCGCTAATATCTCGAATTAGCGCCAGCATTCCCATATTATTGCCCTGTTCATCTTCAAGGATGCTCACTGATGATTCGACAAATATCTCTTTCCCATTGAGTTGACGATGAATATTCTCCCCTTGCCAAAAGCCTGCTGTGGCTAGGGCTTCATTGGATTTTGCTTCATCTTTCGGTTTGAGCCAACGGTATTGGTAACATTCACTTAGCGGCTTGCCCAGTGCTTGTTGTGCTTTGATGCCATACTGTTTCTCCGCTGCGGTATTCCAATGAATGACACGATGGGTAATATCAACTGCTACGACAGCATCGCTCACTTGTGCCAACAACTGGGCTTGGAATTTGACTTGTTTTTCAGCTTGCTGACGCTGTGTAATATCCAGAATGACAGCTAAAAATACCCTTTTTTCCGACTGTTCCATCAGTTGCAGGTGAACTTCTGAGGGATAGCGGCTGTTATCAACACGTTGATGAATGCTTTGAAACTGGATAATTTTTTCTTGGCCTGATAGCAAGGGCGCAATTAAAGATTGAAATTGGTCTGCTGTCAACTCTGGTTTAATATCCAGAGGTGTCATATCCTGCATCTGTTCTAAAGAGTAGCCTAAATTTTGCAGTGCGCCTTGGTTAACGTACTTAAATCGGAATGTTTCAGCGTCAAATACATAAATTTCATTGAGGCTGGCTTCTAGTAAATTGGAGAGGTAAACTTTCTCAGCTTCTACCGCTTTGCGCTCGCTGACATCATCGACAACATAGGAAAAACGGGGGCGATCGCTATCGGCCAGGCCAATGTAACAAACAGTAGCAGATAACCATTTCACCTTTCCATCTATAATGTGCTGATATTCAAACCGAACTGGTTGACCTGTGCGTTGACTTTCCCCATAGTGTCTGATCCAAGTACGAATATGCTCAATAGGTGCGCCCATTTGACTGGCAAGTTGATTATGCATTGCCTCTGGAGTGGTGCCGAAAAACCGAGCAGTTGTAGAATTATCAGATAAATGCAACATATCATCATCTAGTAATTCCACCACACCCATCATCATCGGTGCAGAATCATAAAAGCTCCGCACTGCTGCTTCTCTTTCTCTCAGTGCAGCTTCTGCTTGTTGAGCGCGGACTAACTCTTGTTGTAAACGTTGATTGGCCACTTGCAGTTCTGTAGTTCGTTCTGCTACCTTCGCTTCCAGTTCTGTATTGGCTCTCTGGACTTGTTCGAGTAAAGTGGCTTGTTGAATAGCGTTGGCTACTTGTATTGATAAGTGTTCTAAAAACTCTACCTCATCGGGTTGCCACTGACGTACATCTGTACAGCTATGAGCAATCAGCAATCCCCACAGTGAATCATCTACTGAAATTGGTACTACTAAATTGGCTTTGATTTGAAACTGTGTTAAAAATTCAATGTGACAAGCACTCAAGCCGACTTGATGAATATCGGCAATAGCTTGAGAAGATTTGTTGTGATAAGAGTCTAGCCAATTCTGCTCGAAGCACTCATCTTTAATTATCCTGCCTAAAATCGACCATTGGGGTGTTTCTACTGATTCGACTGTTACCTGTCCACCCCAGTCAGGGTAAAAGCGATAAATAATTACACGCTCAACCTCTAATAGTTGGCGTACTTCTGTGACAGTTGTTTGCAGAATTGTTTCTAAACTCAAAGAAGCACGAATGCGAAAAGCGACAGCGGTTAAAAGTTGATTGCGTTGATCCTGGGTTTGTAGCTTGGTATTGCGATCGCTTACCTGTTCTGTGAGATCACGATTGAGGTGTTTGAGTAAATTGAGTTTTTCATTTTCTAACTTCTCTACCTGCTGTTGTAATGTTGCAATAATTTGGTGCAGTCCTTTGATATCTACAGCTTGTAAAATGTTCGTCTGAGTCAAAATCCCTGCCAGATAGCCTTGGTTGTTAGCAACTACAAATCGTCGGATATTCTGCTGCTGTATTACTTGATAAGTTTCCCAAAGTGAATCATCAGGATTGACTAAAAATAGGGGGTAACTCATTACCTGTTGCGCTGGTAATTCGCTCAAGTTCATCTCCAGAGTTTGGAATTGAACAATATCCCGTTCTGTGACAATCCCCATCGGTAGGATTTTTCCGGGTTTAACTTCATCACCAATTACTATACAACTAACATGATGAGAGTCCATTAGCTGTACTAACTCAAGCACCGTTGCCGTAGGAGGAGCATGAATCACATTTTCTGCCATTACCTCTCTAACATAGCGAAACTTGAGTAAATCTACTGGTTCTAGCACACTGCAAATGCTGGACTGTGTTACTAAACCTACAGGTTGATCCTGTTCGTTGAGAACTGGTAAATGACGAATCCTATGCTGTCGTAGCAATTGGATCAATCTCATCGGTTCTCGCGCTTCCCATTCTTGACAGGTAATCAACTCCCGTGTCATCACTTCACAAACTTTAGTCTCTCTTAAACTGCGCTGTTGTGCTGCTAGTTTCACTAAATCTCGTTCTGTTAATAACCCAACTAGTTGCTGGTTATCTAATACTAAAACGCAACTACTGCGAAGGGGATTTACACTAGAGGTATTATCCCCAACTTGACTCATCATCTGTACGGCTTCCAGTAGGGAGGCATTTGGACTGACGACAGCATAGTGATGCTGAATACATATATTAGTGTGGTGATTTAGTGAAGAATTTGCAGATTTCATAAATGAACCCAGAGCTTGAGTTTATTTTTGCCCAAATATTGCTCTAGCACACCAGACAAGTTATCAATAGGGGATTTTCCGTTTTTTAGCATCAATAGTGATGCTGATCATATCTCTGATCAGGCTTTAATCACTCAGCAATATAAACAAAATCACTGGCTACTACCTCCTCATATCATAGTTAAACTTACTGAAAATCACAGCTTTACCTTATCTTCATCACTTTCCTACTGATAAAAATAAGCGAATGTAACTATAATAAGCCAGCCAGGAAATAGTTCCATGCAGTTGATTAATCGTATTTTTGCCCAAAATTCCCCACAATTTTCTGCTTTTGTAAGTGAAACTAGCACCCTAAGTGAAAGTATTTATACTTTAGAAGATTTGATTCAAACTCTGGAAGAAGCAGCTAACTATTTAGCAGCTTTTTCTGAGAGCGTCATATAAGTAGGTTAACCTAAATTGCGTTTCCGCATATAAACACATTAAGAAAATTGTTGGGCATGAAAACGCGCATATCTCCCTTCCAAAGCTAACAATTCTTCATGATTTCCTGATTCGACAATTTGTCCCTTTTCCAACACCAAAATGCGATCGCACTTTCTCACTGTCGATAACCTGTGAGCAATAATTAACACTGTGCGATTTACCATCAATCTTTCTAAAGCCTCCTGTACCAAAGCTTCTGACTCAGAATCTAACGCCGATGTCGCTTCATCAAGTATCAAAATCTGCGGGTTGAGCAGTACAGCACGAGCGATCGCTATTCTCTGTCTTTGTCCTCCTGATAAATTTACACCACGTTCACCTACCCAAGTCTGATAACCTTCTGGTAGTTGCATAATAAATTGATGAGCATTAGCAATTTTGGCAGCTTCTTCAACTGCATTCATATCAAAAGTATCTTGTCCAAAAGCAATATTTTGGGCAATAGTTCCCGAAAACATAATTGTTTCTTGGGGAACTATACCAATTTTTTTTCTTAAACTATTTAATGTCACATCTCGAATATTTACATCATCTATGAAAATCTCCCCAGTTTCAGGATCATAAAATCGGGGTAACAGATTCACAAAAGTAGTTTTACCAGCACCGGAAGCACCAACAAGAGCGATCGCTTGCCCTGGCATTACTAATAAACTAATATTATTTAATACCAGTTCACCGGGTTTATAAGAGAAGGTAACATCACGATATTCGACTTTACCATTTACAGATGGAAGAGTGATTGCAATTGGGTTTTCTAATACTGTTGGTTGAATAGCTAACAACTCAAATACTCTGTCAACTGAAGCCTCACCTTGTTTAAATTCGTTATAGTTATTGGTAGTATGTCCGATAGGATCAATTAACAAAGCTGCTGCTGCTAAATAACTAAAAAAAGCTCCTACAGTTAAATTGTTTTGGGAAATTTGCCAAGTTCCTACCATGAGCAAAGATAAAGCACTTAAAGCTTCTAAAAATCCCACAATGGGAATTTGAATTGCTTTTAATTTTTCGGCTGAATATTTAGCTCTCAAACTGCGTTCTGCTTCATGGCTAAATCTAGCAATTTCGTAGTTTTCCGCTGCAAAAGCTTGGATTAAACGAATACCACTGAAAACTTCCGTTAAGATAGCCGATAAATCGGAAATGCGGTTTTGACTTTTGAGGGAATATTTGCGTAAACGTTCCCCAAACCAACCAATTAGAATTCCCATGATTGGCGCTACAATCACTGTAGCCAGGGTGAGTTGCCAATTCAAGTAAATCATGTAAATGGGAATTGCGACCAACTGCAAAACGCAGGGAACAAAATCATGAAAAACCTTATTGACAACTTCCCCAACTCTGTCAACATCTTCGGTGAGACGATAAGATAAATCACCAGCTTTTGCGGTTTCAAAATAGCTGAGATTGAGTTTTTGCAAGTGTGCGTAAACCTGTTGACGAAGATGAAAGGCGACTCTTAAAGCTGCGCGTGCCATGTATAAATCTTGCATGGACTGGAAAAAGCCCCGCACAAGAAATACTAAAGCACAGATTCCCGTTAATTGAGCGATCGCCACCACATTACCCTGTCCAAAGGGAACCGCCAATTTACCCGCCAAATTAATCAGCGTTAAGGTAGCCAGCACATATCCTACAATACCGACAAATCCCTTAGCGATGGTTTCCCACTGGTTGCGGAGATAGGGTACAAGTAACCAATAATTAGAACGTGTTTTCAAGTCGCAACTTCCACAAAAAATATTTTTCCTTTGTTTGACGCTACCAGTTTTTGGTTAAATTTGGTAATTGGTAATGGTTAATGAGTCATCAGGTTATTCACCTCCCTATCTCCCCAGTCCTTACCGTCCTAACCAAGTCTTAATCACATCCAGCAGACTAGAACCACCCCAGGCCAAAGCTAACAAAATAGAAGTAGTTAAAATTCCCCCCATCAAACACAGAACTAAACCGCCTAAACTAATAGCACCATCATCCTCTGACAAGCCAAAGGCAGTAACGAAAATGCCCATTGCTGGTAAAGTATTAGTTCCAGGGATGGGAATCATCATAGAAATTGCCATGAGAGCGATCGCGCTGCCAATGGTGATTCTACCTGGTAATGTGGTACAAATATAGGATAAACGGGGACGAGCGATCGCTTCAATTCTTCGCAACCAAGGCAGTCCAGCTTTCATAAACCCCCGAACTGTGGAGAGTTGAATCTGATGATTCATCATTTTAGGAGGCAACCAAGGAGTTTTTGCACCGGCAACTAACTGTACTGCTAACAGAAAAATCAGCACACCAAAAGGCGTTGAGTAACCAGGTGCCGGCACTGGTAAAGCAGAAGGTAAAGACAAAATCACCAGCAAAAAGCCAAAAATTCTTTCTTGAGCTAGTAACAAAATATCCGCCAAAGTTACTTTTTCCTGTCTTTCTTCTTCAAAAAAATAGCGTTGTAATTCATTAGACAGTTTAGCCATAGATCAGTTTTCTAATTACTAAAAAAGAGATTTTAACCTTTATTCACCTTATTGTCTTTGATTAAATGCAGAGTTGCCGTAAATCAACGTGCATAAAATCAGACTTTCCCAAGAAGTTGCATCCAACATCTTAACGTTATGCAATTGGTAAGAATAAAAAATAGTATTAAGTTTAGATAAAGTTATTTTATATTCTGTTGATAGAGGGTTAAACGAAGAAAATGCCAAGATACCTGAAAGTAATAAAGCTTTTTTGGAGTGCTGCTATTTCCGCAGAGATGGAATATCGTCTCAACTTTATCATAGCTACCCTAAGCAGTTTAGGGAATCTTGTCGGTAGTATTTTTGGCTTATTCCTATTTTACCGCACAGGTTACACCTTTCCCGGCTGGTCATGGGACGCAGCTTTAGTAGTTTTGGGAATTTTCACCCTCCTGCAAGGTTTTTCAGCCACATTCCTAGCTCCCAACTTAAATCGCATTGTCCGTCATGTTCAAGAAGGTACGTTAGACTTTGTACTATTAAAACCTATCCGCAGTCAATTTTGGCTTTCAACTCATACCCTATCACCTTGGGGATTACCAGATTTGATCTTTGCCTGTATCATTATTGGCTATGCAGGTAAACGCCTTGGCTTAGGAATAGATGACTATTTAGCGAGTATATTTCCTTTAGGTTGCGGCTTGGTGATTCTTTACAGTCTCTGGTTTATGCTAGGAGCAACTAGTATATGGTTCGTGAAAATATACAATGTCACTGAGGTACTAAGAGGATTACTAGAAGCTGGCAGATATCCGATTGTAGCTTATCCTGCTGCTTATCGAGTTTTCTTCACTTTCGTAGTTCCCGTAGCTTTTTTAACTACAGTTCCTGCCCAAGCGATGTTAGGTCAAAGTAAGTTAACTTGGTTAATAGGTGCAGTATTTTTAGCTGTAGTTTTATTTTTCGTTTCTACGTGGTTTTGGCGGTTTGCGTTACGGTTTTATACCAGTGCTTCAAGTTAGTTACCAAGACCAAGTATCAATTATCAAAAACCCCTCTTTTTTTAATAAGAGGGGTTTTATGATCTGAAATATAAACCTGGCATCGAGCTATTTTGGCGTGGGGCAACCCCCAGACTATCGTTGCCGCAGCGGCGTTTCACCTCTGAGTTCGGGAAGGGATCAGTGTGGTTC